>NZ_JBHSQJ010000031.1:0-171645 GCF_042658505.1 Streptacidiphilus monticola
TGGTGGGCTGCTCGCGGTGGGGGCACCTCCCGCCCGAAGCGTGGCGGATCCTCGCGGCCCCTGGCGGGGGCTGGTCGGGGGTGCACAGCGGCAGCGTCTATCGTCGTGATCCGGAATGTCCCCTGTTGCCGGAGGAGCGCCGCGCATGTCCGAGTCTGTTTCCGTTCCCGCCGAAGGCGCCTGCTGCGCCAGTCGTCGCAGCGTCCTCCGCGGGGCCGCGGCTGTCGGCGTCGTGGGGACGGCGGGCGTCGCCCTCGCCGCCTGCGGCAGCTCGGGCGGTGCCAAGAAGGCCAGCGGGCCGGTCGAGTTGGGCCCCACCTCCGACGTGCCCGTGGGCGGTGGCAAGGTCTACCGCTCCGCGCAGATCGTCGTCACCCAGCCCACCGCCGGGCAGTTCAAGGGCTTCAGCGCGATCTGCACGCACGCCGGCTGCGTCGTGGACGGCGTCAAGGACGGCGCCATCTCCTGCCCGTGCCACGGGTCCACGTTCAACGCCAGCACGGGCGCCGTCACTGGCGGTCC
This sequence comes from Streptacidiphilus monticola, assembly GCF_042658505.1. Lineage (NCBI taxonomy): Bacteria > Bacillati > Actinomycetota > Actinomycetes > Kitasatosporales > Streptomycetaceae > Streptacidiphilus > Streptacidiphilus monticola. The sequence goes on from NZ_JBHSQJ010000031.1 coordinate 523, forward strand.
GGCCCCCTCCGGGCTGCCCTCCGTCACGGTGACCGTCCAGAACGGGAAGCTGATCGCGAACGCGACCTGAGCTGTCACCGCGACTCGGTACCGTTGGGGCCATGGCCGACCCCTCCACCTACCGCCCAGCCCCCGGGCAGATCCCGGACACCCCGGGGGTCTACAAGTTCCGCGACGCCAACGGGCGGGTCATCTACGTCGGCAAGGCCAAGAGCCTGCGGTCCCGACTCGCCAACTACTTCCAGGACTTGGCGGGGCTGCACCCGCGCACCCGCACCATGGTCACCACGGCGGCGAGCGTCGAGTGGACCGTCGTCGGCACCGAGGTGGAGGCGCTCCAGCTGGAGTACAGCTGGATCAAGGAGTTCGACCCCCGGTTCAACGTCAAGTACCGGGACGACAAGAGCTACCCCTCGCTGGCGGTCACCCTCAACGAGGAGTTCCCCCGGGTCCAGGTGATGCGCGGGCCCAAGAAGAAGGGCGTGCGCTACTTCGGCCCCTACGGCCACGCCTGGGCCATCCGCGAGACGGTCGACCTGATGCTGCGCGTCTTCCCCGTGCGCACCTGCTCCGCCGGAGTCTTCAAGCGGGCTCAGCAGATCGACCGGCCCTGCCTGCTCGGCTACATCGGCAAGTGCTCCGCGCCCTGCGTCGGACGCATCTCGCCCGAGGACCATCGTGAACTCGCAGAGGAGTTCTGCGACTTCATGGCCGGGCACGCCGGCACCTACCTCAAGCGGCTGGAGTCCCAGATGCGCGAGGCGGCCGCGGAGATGGAGTACGAGAAGGCGGCCCGGCTGCGCGACGACATGGAGGCGCTGCGCCGCGCGATGGAGAAGAACGCCGTCGTCCTCGCCGACGGCACGGACGCGGACCTGCTCGCGGTGGCCGAGGACGAGCTGGAAGCCGCCGTGCAGATCTTCCACGTCCGCGGCGGCCGGGTGCGCGGCCAGCGCGGCTGGGTGACCGACAAGGTCGAGCAGGTGGACACGGCGGCCCTGGTCGAGCAGGCGCTGCTGCAGCTGTACGGCGAGGAGCGCGGCGAGGCCGTGCCGCGCGAGGTGCTCGTGCCCGCGCTGCCCGATCCGGTGGAGCCGGTGCAGGAGTGGCTGTCCCAGCACCGGGGCGCCAAGGTCGATCTGAGGGTCCCTCAGCGCGGCGACAAGCGCGAGCTGATGGTGACGGTCGAGCGGAACGCGGCCCAGGCGCTCGCCCTGCACAAGACCAAGCGCGCCTCCGACCTGACCACCCGCAGCAAGGCGCTGCAGGAGATCGCCGACGCGCTCGACCTGGATACCGCCCCGCTGCGGATCGAGTGCTACGACATCTCCCACCTGCAGGGGCAGGACGTGGTCGCCTCGATGGTCGTCTTCGAGGACGGCCTGGCCCGCAAGAGCGAGTACCGGCGCTTCGCCATCAAGGGCTTCGAGGGCCAGGACGACGTCCGCTCCATGCACGAGGTGATCACCCGCCGCTTCCGGCACCAGGAACAGGCCCCGGAGCGGGATGAGGAGACCGGCCGGCCGCGCCGGTTCGCCTACCCGCCGCAGCTGATCGTCGTGGACGGCGGCGAGCCGCAGGTGAACGCCGCCCAGCGGGCGCTGATGGAGCTGGGCGTCAACGACGTGGCGCTGTGCGGCCTGGCCAAGCGGCTGGAGGAGGTCTGGCTGCCGGGCGAGGACGACCCGGTGGTGCTGCCGCGCTCCAGTGAGGGCCTCTACCTGCTGCAGCGGGTCCGCGACGAGGCGCACCGCTTCGCCATCAGCTACCAGCGGCAGAAGCGCGGCAAGCGGGCCACCGCCAGTGCCCTGGACGACCTCCCGGGTCTGGGCGAGGCCCGGCGGCAGGCGCTGCTCAAGCACTTCGGCTCCGTGAGGAAGCTGCGCGCGGCCACGATCGACGAACTGTGCGAGGTGCCCGGTATCGGCCGGCGGACCGCCGAGGCCATCGCCGCCGCCCTCGCGTCCCGCACCCCGGCCACCCCCGCCGTCAACATGACGACAGGCGAGATCCTCGAACCGGTGACCTCGAGTTCACCTGGGAAGCCGGACGCGGACGCTAGCGTTGTTCGTACTGATGTGACCGAAAGCGGGGAGTTGACGTGAGTACGCCCGGGAATGGCAAGCCCGCGGAGAATGTTCCGGAGCTGGTGATCATCTCTGGGATGTCCGGGGCCGGCCGCAGCACCGCGGCCAAGTGTCTGGAGGATCTCGGCTGGTTCGTCGTGGACAACCTGCCGCCCGCGCTGATACCGACGATGGTGGATCTCGGGGCCCGCTCCCAGGGCGCGGTCGCCAGGATAGGGGCGGTCGTCGACGTCCGCGGCCGCAGCTTCTTCGACGACCTGCGGGCCTCGCTGGACGAGCTGGAACGCCAGGGCGTCCGGCTGCGCGTCGTCTTCCTGGAGGCCTCGGACGAGGCGCTGGTGCGCCGCTTCGAGAACGTCCGCCGCCCGCACCCGCTTCAGGGCGAGGGCCGGATCGTGGACGGCATCGAGCGCGAGCGGGAGCTGTTGCGCGAGCTGCGCGGCGAGGCCGACCTGGTCATCGACACCTCCAACCTCAACGTGCACGAGCTGCGCGCCAAGATGGACGCGCACTTCGCGGACGACACCGAGCCCGAACTGCGCGCCACCGTCATGTCCTTCGGGTTCAAGTACGGCCTGCCGGTGGACGCCGACCTGGTCGTGGACTGCCGGTTCCTGCCCAACCCGCACTGGGTTCCGGAGCTGCGCGCCCGCACCGGCACGGACGAGGAGGTGGCCCGGTACGTGTTCGACCAACCGGGCGCCAAGGAGTTCCTCAACGGCTACGCCGAACTGCTCCGCATCGTCACCGAGGGGTACCGTCGCGAGGGCAAGCGGTACATGACGATTGCCGTAGGCTGCACCGGAGGTAAACACCGCAGCGTGGCGATGTCCGAGCGCCTGGCCAAGCGTCTCACCGCAGACGGACTCGAAACGGTGCTGGTGCACCGGGACATGGGGCGCGAGTAGCGACAGCCGAGGGGCGCGGGTGACGGTACACAGGGGCGGGGCGGCAGGGCGGCGCGGCGCGTCGAGGTCCGGCTCGGGCAGAGCCGTCGGCCCCCGGATCGTGTCCCTGGGCGGCGGCCGCGGCCTGTCGGCCTCGCTCTCCGCGCTCCGTCGGCTGACCGGTGAGCTGACCGCCGTCGTCACCGTCGCGGACGACGGCGGCTCCAGCGGCCGCCTCCGCGACGAACTGGGCGTGCTGCCCCCGGGCGACCTGCGCAAGGCGCTGGCCGCGCTCTGCGGCGACGACGACTGGGGCCGCACCTGGTCCGACGTCATCCAGCACCGCTTCCAGAGCAACGGCGACCTGCACGGGCACGCCGTGGGCAACCTGCTGATCGTCGCCCTGTGGGAGAAGCTGGGCGATCCGGTCCGGGCCCTGGAGTACGTGGGCCGGCTGCTCGGCGCCCAGGGCCGGGTACTGCCGATGTCCGCGGTCCCGCTGCACATCGAGGCGGACGTACGCGGGCTTGACCCGGCGGACCCGGAACGGGTCGAACGGGTCTTCGGCCAGGCCGAGGTGGCCGTCACGCCGGGTACGATCGTGGACTTCCGGCTGCTGCCGCAGGACCCGCCTGCGGTGCCCGAGGCACTTGACGCGGTCCGCGCCGCGGACTGGGTGGTGCTCGGTCCGGGCTCCTGGTTCACCAGCGTGCTGCCGCACCTGATGGTCCCTCAACTGCGCACGGCCCTCGTCGAGACGCCCGCGCGGACGATACTGACCCTGAACCTGGTCGCCCAGCCGGGGGAGACCGAGGGCTTCTCGCCGCAGCGCCACCTGGAGGTGTTCCGGGAGTACTGCGGGGAGTTGGAGATCGACTTCGTCCTGGCGGACGAGGACGCCGTCCCGGACGTGGACGAGCTCCGCCACGCGGCCAAACGGCTGGGTGCGGAACTCGTGCTCGACCGGGTCGCGGCCCCCGACGGGACCCCGCGACACGACCCGGAGCTTCTGGCCGCAGCGTACGACCGGATCTTCAGAACGCATGGAAGGATCGCGCCATGGCGATGACGGCAGCGGTGAAGGACGAAATCAGCCGACTCCCCGTCACCCGGGCCTGCTGCCGCAAGGCGGAGGTGTCGGCGATCCTGCGCTTCGCGGGCGGACTGCACATTGTGAGCGGACGCATCGTGATCGAGGCGGAGCTCGACACCGGCGCGGCGGCGCGGCGGCTGCGCAAGGACCTGCTGGAGATCTTCGGACACTCCTCGGACCTGGTGGTGATGGCCCCCGGCGGGCTGCGCCGCGGCAGCCGGTACGTGGTGCGCGTGGTGAAGGACGGCGACCTGCTGGCCCGGCAGACGGGGCTGGTGGACGGGCGCGGGCGCCCGATCCGGGGGCTGCCCCCGGCGGTCGTCTCCGGCGCCACCTGTGACGCGGAGGCCGCCTGGCGCGGCGCCTTCCTGGCGCACGGCTCGCTGACCGAGCCGGGCCGCTCGTCGTCGCTGGAGATCACCTGCCCCGGCTCCGAGGCCGCGCTGGCCTTGGTCGGCGCGGCACGGCGGCTGGGCATCCCGGCCAAGGCGCGCGAGGTGCGCGGCGTGGACCGGGTCGTCATCCGCGACGGTGACGCGATCGGGGCGCTGCTGACGCGCCTGGGCGCGCACGAGTCGGTGCTCGCCTGGGAGGAGCGCCGGATGCGGCGTGAGGTCCGCGCCACGGCGAACCGCCTCGCCAACTTCGACGACGCCAACCTGCGCCGCAGCGCGCGTGCCGCGGTCGCGGCGGGCGCGCGGGTCGCGCGCGCGTTGGAGATCCTCGGGGACGACGTGCCCGAGCACCTCGCAGCCGCGGGGCGGCTGCGGATGGAGCACAAGCAGGCGTCGCTGGAGGAGCTGGGCTCTCTGGCGGACCCCCCGCTGACCAAGGACGCGGTGGCCGGCCGGATCCGCCGCCTGCTGGCGATGGCGGACAAGCGCGCGAACGAGTTGGGGCTGCCGAACACCGAGCAGAGCCTGACGGAGGAAATGGTCGCCGGCTGAGCCCCCGTCAGCGCCGGGGCCGGAGGCCGATAGGGGCGCGAGGATCCCCCACCCTCCCCCAGCCTTCGGCCGGGGGTGCCCCCACGGCGGGAGGTGCCCCCACCGCGAGCAGGACACCACCAGGGAGGTCCGTCCCCGATCACGGGTCGGACCTCCCTCAGTGGTGTCCTGCTCGCGGTGGGGCACCTCGCGCCCCTGAGGGAGTGCAACCTGCTGCAGGGGGAAAAGGCGGAGCGCAAGGCTGGACAGATGTGCTTTGGGACACGTCGGGGAGGTAGGGTTTTCAGCGGTCGGGGACATCCCAAATCCAGCTCGTCGGCTTGGGCCGACTAAAAGCGAGGAGATCGGTTCGTGACGATCCGCGTAGGCATCAACGGATTCGGCCGCATCGGCCGCAACTACTTCCGTGCGATCGCGTCCCAGGGCGCCGACATCGAGGTTGTCGGTGTCAACGACCTGACCGACACCAAGACCCTGGCGCACCTGCTGAAGTACGACTCGACCCTGGGCACCTTCCACGCCGAGGTGACGCACACCGACGACAGCATCACGGTCGACGGCAAGACCTTCAAGGTCACCGCCGAGCGTGACCCCGCCAACCTGCCCTGGGCCGAGCTGGGCGCCGACATCGTCGTCGAGTCCACCGGCATCTTCACCAAGGCCGAGGCCGCGAAGAAGCACCTCCAGGCCGGTGCCAAGAAGGTCCTCATCTCCGCCCCCGCGACGGACGAGGACATCACGATCGTCATGGGCGTCAACGACGACAAGCTGACGGCCGAGCAGAGCATCATCTCGAACGCCTCCTGCACCACCAACTGTGTGGCCCCGATGGCGAAGGTCCTCAACGAGGCCTTCGGCATCGTCAAGGGCTTCATGACGACCGTTCACGCCTACACCAACGACCAGGTCACGCTGGACTTCCCGCACAAGGACCTGCGCCGCGCCCGGGCCGCCGCCCTGAGCATCATCCCGACCTCCACCGGTGCCGCCAAGGCCACCGCACTGGTGCTGCCGGAGCTCAAGGGCAAGCTCGACGGCACCTCCCTGCGCGTCCCGGTCCCCACCGGCTCCATCACCGACCTGGTGGTCACCCTGGAGCGCGAGGTCACCAAGGACGAGGTCAACGCCGCGTTCCAGAAGGCCGCCGAGGGCGCGCTCAAGGGCATCCTGGCCTACAACGAGGACCCGATCGTCTCCCGCGACATCGTCAACTCGCCGTTCTCCTGCATCTTCGACGCCCCGCTGACCATGGTCCAGGGCAACGAGGTCAAGGTCTTCGGCTGGTACGACAACGAGTGGGGCTACTCCAACCGCCTGGTGAACCTCACCTCGCTGGTCGGTGAGAAGCTCTGACGAGCTGGTAATGCGTCACGACAGGGTCCGGACGACAGCGTCCGGACCCTGTCCGTGTGGCCCGACCCTTGACCGACCTGCCTGACCCCACGTCACCAGGAGTAGCCGTGAAGACCCTTGACGACCTCGACGTCGCAGGGAAGCGCGTCTTCGTCCGCGCGGACCTCAACGTCCCGCTGAACGACGGCGTCATCACCGACGACGGCCGGATCCGCGCCGTCCTGCCGACGATCGCCAAGCTGGCCGAGGCCGGCGCCAAGGTGGTCGTCGCCTCGCACCTGGGCCGCCCGAAGGGCGAGCCCGACCCGAAGTTCTCGCTGCTGCCCGCCGCCGAGCGGCTGGGCGAGCTGCTCGGTTTCCCGGTCGCCTTCGCCCAGGACACCGTCGGCCCCGCCGCGCACGACGCGGTGAACGGGCTCGAGCCCGGCCAGGTGGCCGTGATCGAGAACCTGCGCTTCAACCCCGGCGAGACCAGCAAGGACGACGTCGAGCGCGGCGAGTTCGCCGACCGGCTGGCCGCCCTGGCCGACCTCTACGTCGGTGACGGCTTCGGCGCGGTGCACCGCAAGCACGCCTCCGTCTACGACCTCCCGGCCCGGCTTCCGCACGCCGCCGGCCTGCTGATCGAGAAGGAGGTCTCGGTCCTGAAGAAGCTGACGGACGAGGTCTCCCGCCCGTACGTGGTGATCCTCGGCGGCGCCAAGGTCTCGGACAAGCTCGCTGTGATCGACAACCTGCTGGGCAAGGCCGACCGCATCCTCATCGGCGGCGGCATGGCCTACACCTTCCTCGCCGCGCAGGGCCACGAGGTCGGCAAGTCGATCCTGCAGGAGGAGCAGATCCCCACGGTCAAGGAGTACCTGAAGCGCGCCGAGGAGTCCGGCGTCGAGTTCGTGCTCCCGGTGGACGTGGCGATCTCCTCCGACTTCCCGGACCTGAAGACGCAGGCTCCGGTCGAGGACTTCGCGGTCGTGGACGCCTCCGCCATCCCGGCGGACAAGGAGGGCCTGGACATCGGCCCGAAGACGCAGGCGCTCTTCGCGTCGAAGATCGCGGACGCGGCCACCGCGTTCTGGAACGGCCCGATGGGCGTGTTCGAGCACCCGGCCTTCGCCGAGGGCACCAAGGCCGTCGCCCAGGCGCTGGCCGAGGCCGACGCCTTCAGCGTGGTCGGCGGCGGCGACTCGGCCGCGGCGGTGCGTATCCTCGGCTTCGACGAGAAGCAGTTCGGTCACATCTCGACGGGTGGCGGCGCCAGCCTCGAGTACCTCGAGGGCAAGAGCCTGCCGGGCCTTGCCGCACTGGAGAACTGAGTACATGTCAGACGCACGCACCCCGCTGATGGCGGGCAACTGGAAGATGAACCTCAACCACCTCGAGGCCATCGCCCACACCCAGAAGCTCGCCTTCGCCCTCACCGACAAGGACTACGACGCCGTCGAGGTCGCGGTGCTGACCCCGTTCACCGACCTGCGCTCCGTGCAGACGCTGGTGGACGGCGACAAGCTCCGCATCAAGTACGGCTCGCAGGACATCTCGGCGCACGACTCCGGGGCCTACACCGGCGAGATCTCCGGCCCGATGCTGGCCAAGCTCAAGTGCAGCTACGCGGTCATCGGCCACTCGGAGCGCCGCCAGTACCACGGCGAGAACGAGGAGATCGTCAACGCCAAGGTCAAGGCCGCGTTCCGGAACGGCGTCGTGCCGATCCTGTGCGTCGGCGAGGGCCTGGACGTCCGCAAGGCCGGGGACCAGGTCTCCTACACCCTGGCGCAGCTCGACGGCGCGCTCGAGGGCGTCCCCGCGGCGGACGTCGAGAAGATCGTCGTCGCCTACGAGCCCGTCTGGGCCATCGGGACCGGCGAGGTGGCCACCCCCGAGGACGCGCAGGAGGTCTGCGGCGCGATCCGGGTCCGGCTGGCCGAGCTCTACAGCCAGGACGTCGCGGACAAGGTCCGCGTCCTCTACGGCGGTTCGGTGAAGGCGTCGAACGCGGCCGGCATCATGGCGCAGCCGGACGTGGACGGCGCGCTGATCGGCGGCGCCTCGCTGGACGCCGACGAGTTCGTCAAGATCGTGCGCTACCGGGACTCGGCTGTTTCCGCGTAGGCTGTCGCACGCCTAGAGTGGTACGGCCCGCTCCCTCTCCGGGGCGGGCCGCACCACGCGGGTTCCGCACTCACTCGAAGGATTGGTCCGGCTGTGATCCTCGGCTTCTCCATCGCGCTGATCTTCTTCAGCGTGATGATGATCATTCTGGTCCTGCTGCACAAGGGCAAGGGCGGCGGCCTGTCCGACATGTTCGGCGGCGGCATGTCCGCCACCGGCGGCGGTTCGGCGGTGGCCGAGCGGAACCTGGACCGCATCACCATCTTCATGGGTGTGGCCTGGTTCGCCTGCATCGTCATCCTCTCGCTGCTGCTCAAGGCCAAGAACGGCTGACCGCCCGCGAACGGCCCTTTTCCACAGGCTGCAGCAGGCATCTGACGGAGCGTCGCCCCGCCGCCTATCATGGTGACCGTCGTCACTTCAGGCGATGTGGGGCGACGCTTATGCGTTCCGTACACTGGGACGACTTCCGTCGAGCCGGACATCCGGCGGGGGGTGACGGACCGCCCAGGGGGGCAGCGCCGAGCAGGTAATCACGCAGGGAGCAGACCGTGGCAAGTGGCAACGCCATCCGTGGCAGCAGGGTCGGGGCCGGCCCGATGGGGGAGGCGGAGCGGGGCGAGTCCGCACCGCGGCTCCGAATCTCCTTCTGGTGTGCCAACGGGCATGAGACGCGCCCGAGTTTCGCCTCCGACGCGCAGATCCCGGACACCTGGGACTGCCCCCGCTGCGGCTTCCCGGCCGGCCAGGACGAGAACAACCCGCCCGCCCCGCCGCGCACCGAGCCCTACAAGACCCACCTCGCCTACGTCCGCGAGCGCCGCTCCGACGCCGACGGCGAGGCGATCCTCGCGGAGGCCCTCGCCAAGCTCCGCGGCGAGATCTGACGCTCCCTCATCCTCCCGGCGCAGCGCGGCCCGACCCCTCACCACGGGCCGCGCCGCTGCGCCACATGGTGGGTATCTCCGGTGCCCCCGCCGGTAGTTGCAGCCGACCGGTGACTTCGAAGCCGAAGTGCTCGTAGAGCGGCACGTTGCGCAGGTTGCTGGACTCCAGGTACGCGGGCAGCCCGGCCGCGTCCGCGGCGTCGAGCCGCGGTCGGAGCAGGCGTGAGGAGAGCCCCGCGCCCTGGTGCTCGGGCCGGACGCCGATCACGTAGAGGTACCAGTGCGGCTCGCGCGGATGGGCGCGGAAGGACGCCGACTGGAACGCGTTGCCCCGCAGGATGCCCCGCCCGTAGCCGCGCAGGAAGCCCGTGGCGGCGGCGAGTTGCCGCGGGAGCGGCGGGTGCGCCTTGCCCGGGGGCAGCCAGAGGGCACCGCCGAGCACGTCCGCGCCCTGGGCGATCAGATCGACGGCGCGGTGGGGCAGGCACTCCCAGCGGAGCAGGGTCGTGAAGATGCGCTCGAGCCGCGCACGGCGGCGGGAGAGCCCCTTCAGGGCCCAGAGGAATTGCGGGTCCTCCTCGAAGGCCGCGGCGAGCGCGGCCGCGAGCGGCCGGATGTCGGCCTTCCCGGCCGCCCGAACGGTGAATTCCCCCATGGCAGAAGGCTAGTTGACCTCCACCCCCCGGCACAGCCCCAGCCACGCAACCCGCCCGGGGCACGGGGAGGCCCCGCAGGGGCGCGAGGAACTGCGCGAGCAACCCACCACCCGGGGAGGTCCGTCCCGCAGATGGAGTCGGACCTCCCCGAGTGGTGGGCGGGTCGCGCAGTTCCTCGCGCCCCCAAGGGGCTGCAACTTACGCGCTTGCAGGCGGGTACAGCTGGGCGGGGATCCTGCCGGCGGCAGCCCTGTCGAGGAGCCAGAGGGTGCGCTGGGTGCCGCGGGCACCCGACGCCGGGGCCTGGATCTCGCCGGGGCCGGAGAGGGCGAGGGCGACGGCGTCGGCCTTGTCCTCGCCCGCGGCCAGCAACCAGACCTCGCGGGCCGCCCGGATGGCGGGGAGGGTCAGCGAGATCCGGGTCGGCGGCGGCTTCGGCGCGCCGCGCACGCCCACCACGGTCAGTTCGGTCTCGCGGACCCCCGGGTGCTCCGGGAACAGCGAGGCCACGTGGGTGTCCGGGCCCACGCCGAGCAGCAGCACGTCGAAGGCGGGCACGCCGAGACGGTCCTCCGGCCGGGCCGCCTTGGCCAGCTCCTCGGCGTAACGCTCCGCCGCCGCTTCCGGGTTGTCGCCGTCGGGGCCGTCGGAGGCCGGCATCGGGTGGACCCGGGCCGGGTCGAGCGGGACCCGGTCCAGCAGTTCGTCGCGGGCCTGGGTGTGGTTGCGCTCCGGGTCCCCCTCGGGGAGGAACCGCTCGTCGCCCCACCACAGGTCGAGGCGTCCCCAGTCCACCGCGTCGCGCGCGGGGGAGGAGGCCAGGGCGGCGAGCAGCGCGTTGCCGTTGCGCCCGCCCGTCAGCACCACCGAGGCGGTGCCGCGGGCGGACTGGGCGTCGACGATCTTCGTGATCAGGCGGGCCGCCGCGGCAAGGGCCATCAGCTCCTTGTCGCGGTGGACCACCAGTTGAGGTGTCGTCACTTCTTCGTCCTGGAAGGGGAAGCGGTGGCCTTCTTCGCCGGGGCCTTCTTCGCCGGGGCCGGAACGGCGGCCTCAGCAGCGTCCGAAGCCCCCGCGTCCTGGGCGACGTCCGAGGGGGCGTCGACGACCTCGTGCCGGGAGCCGTCCTGGTGCAGCGCGTCCACGCCGTAGCGGACGGCCGCGGCGTAGATGTCGTCCGGGTCGAGCCGGCGCAGCTCCTCGGCGATCAGCTCGCTGGTCTCCCGCCGCTTCAACGCCACCATGCGGTCCGGCTGCTGAGGCATCGTCAGGGTGGCCAGCGCGCCGTCCGGGCGGTCCAGCTTCACGTCGCCCTCGGCCGTCTTGAGCCGGACGGCGGTGATGCCGGGCCCCTCGGAGACGACGCGGTCCACCGTGACGTCCAGGCGCTCGGCGAGCCACAGCGCCAGCAGTTCGGTGCTGGGGTTGTAGGACTCGCCCTCGACCACCGCGTGCTCGACCTTGAGCGGACGCTGGTCCAGCGCCGCCGCCAGCATGGAGCGCCACGGGGTGATCCGGGTCCAGGCCAGGTCGGTGTCGCCGGGGGCGTAGGAACGGGCCCGCGCGTCCAGCTGCTTGACCGGGTCGGCCGCGGTGACCGCGTCGGTGATGCGGCGGGCGGCCAGCGAGCCCAGGGGGTCCTGGGACGGGACCTCCGGCGCGTTCTCCGGCCACCAGACGACCACCGGGGCGTCCGGCAGCAGCAGCGGCAGCACGACCGACTGCGGGTGGTTGGCCAGTTCGCCGTGCAGGCGGAGCACCACGGTCTCGCCGGTGCCCGAGTCGGAGCCGACCCGGACCTCGGCGTCCAGCCGGGCCTCGGCCCGGGCTCGCGGGGAGCGGCCCGGGCGCTTGACCACCGCGAGGATGCGCGAGGGGTGTTCGCGCGACGCGTCCTCGGCGGCCTTGAGCGCGTCGTAGGCGCTGCCCTCGTCGGTGACGATGACGAGGGTCAGCACCATGCCGACGGTCGCGGTGCCGGAGGCACGGCGCGCCTCGATCAGCGCGCCGTTGATCTTGCTGGAGGTGGTGTCGGTCAGGTCGATCTTCATGGCCGACGCCACGTCCTTCCGTCTCGTGCGAGCATCTCGTCGGCCTCGGCCGGGCCCCAGGTGCCGGCCGGGTACTGGGCGGGCCGGCCGTGCTTGTCCCAGTACTCCTCGATCGGGTCGAGGATCCGCCAGGACTCCTCCACCTCCTGGTGGCGCGGGAACAGGTTGGCGTCGCCGAGCAGGACGTCGAGGATCAGGCGCTCGTACGCCTCGGGGCTGGACTCGGTGAAGGACTCGCCGTAGGCGAAGTCCATCGTCACGTCCCGGACCTCCATGGAGGTGCCGGGCACCTTGGAGCCGAAGCGGACGGTGACGCCCTCGTCCGGCTGCACCCGGATCACCAGTGCGTTCTGGCCCAGCTCCTCCGTCGCCGCGGCGTCGAAGGGCAGGTAGGGGGCGCGCTGGAAGACGACCGCGATCTCGGTGACGCGGCGGCCCAGGCGCTTGCCGGTGCGCAGGTAGAACGGGACGCCGGCCCAGCGGCGGTTGTTGATCTCCAGCTTGATGGCCGCGAAGGTGTCGGTCTTGGACTTGGGGTCGATCCCCTCCTCCTCCAGGTAGCCGAGCACCTCCTCGCCGCCCTGCCAGCCGTGCGCGTACTGCCCGCGCACGGTGTGCCGGCCGAGGTCCTTGGGGATGCGGACCGCGGACAGCACCTTGAGCTTCTCGGCCACCAGCGCCTTGGGGTGGAAGGAGGCGGGCTCCTCCATCGCCGTCAGCGCGAGCAGCTGCAGCAGGTGGTTCTGGATGACGTCGCGGGCGGCGCCGATGCCGTCGTAGTAGCCGGCGCGGCCGCCGATGCCGATGTCCTCGGCCATGGTGATCTGCACGTGGTCGACGAAGGACCGGTTCCAGATCGGCTCGAACATCTGGTTGGCGAAGCGCAGTGCCAGGATGTTCTGGACCGTCTCCTTGCCCAGGTAGTGGTCGATCCGGAAGACCTCGTCCCGCGGGAAGACCTCGTGCACGACCCGGTTCAACTCCTGTGCGGAGCTGAGGTCGTGGCCGAACGGCTTCTCGATGACCGCGCGGCGCCAGGAACCCGGCGGCGGGTCGGCCAGGCCGTGCTTCTTGAGCTGCTGGACGACCGTGGGGAAGAACTTCGGCGGCACCGACAGGTAGAAGGCGAAGTTGCCGCTGGTGCCCTGGGCCTTGTCCAGCTCCTCGATGGTCTCCCGGAGCTTGTCGAAGGCCTCGTCGTCGTGGAACTCGCCCTGGATGAACCGCATGCCCTTGGCGAGCTGCTGCCAGACCTCCTCGCGGAAGGGGGTGCGCGAGTGCTCCTTGACGGAGTCGTGCACCACCTGGGCGAAGTCCTCGTCCTCCCAGTCCCGGCGGGCGAACCCGACCAGGGAGAAGCCCGGGGGCAGCAGGCCGCGGTTGGCCAGGTCGTACACCGCGGGCATCAGCTTCTTGCGCGACAGGTCGCCGGTGACCCCGAAGATGACCAGGCCGGACGGCCCCGCGATACGCGGGAGCCGCCGGTCCGCCGGGTCACGCAGCGGGTTGGTCCAGGTCTGGCCCTTCGTGGGGGCGTCCTCGGATACCGCTGCCGTGTCGGTCACTTCGATGAACCGCCCTTCACGAAGGATTCGAGCGTGGCCTGGACGGTGCCCAGGAGTTCCTTCCAGGAGACCTCGAACTTCTCCACACCCTCGTCCTCCAGCAGCTGGACGACGTCGTCGTAGGAGATGCCCAGCTTCTCGACCGCGTCGAGCACGGCCTGGGCCTCGGCGTAGGTCCCGGAGATGGTGTCGCCGCGGACGACGCCGTGGTCGGCGACGGCGTCCAGGGTGGCCTCCGGCATGGTGTTGACCGTGCCGGGCGCGACCAGGTCGACGACGTACATGGTGTCGTCGTAGGCCGGGTCCTTGACGCCGGTGGAGGCCCACAGCGGACGCTGCGGCTTGGCGCCGGCGGCCTCCAGGGCCTTCCAGCGGTCCGAGGAGAAGACCTCCTCGTAGGCCTGGTAGGCCAGGCGGGCGTTGGCGATCGCGGACTTGCCCTTGAGCGCCTCGGCCTCGGGGGTGCCGATCTTCGTCAGCCGCTTGTCGATCTCGGTGTCGACGCGGGAGACGAAGAAGGAGGCCACCGACTCGATGCCGGACAGGTCGATGCCCTTGGCCTTGGCCTGCTCCAGACCCGTCAGGAAGGCGTCCATGACGGCCTTGTAGCGCTCAAGGGAGAAGATCAGGGTCACGTTGACGCTGATGCCCTCGGCGAGCACCGCCGTGATCGCGGGCAGGCCGGCCCGGGTGGCCGGGATCTTGATCAGGGTGTTCGGCCGGTCCACCAGCCAGGCCAGCTGCTTGGCCTCGGCGATGGTCGCCTCGGTGCTGTGGGCCAGGCGCGGGTCGACCTCGATGGAGACCCGGCCGTCACGGCCGTTGGAGGAGTCGTAGACCGGACGCAGCACGTCCGCGGCCTCGCGCACGTCGGCGGTGGTGATCATGCGCACCGCCTCCTCCACCGTCACCTCGCGCACGGCGAGGTCCTTGACCTGGTCCTCGTAGCCGTCGCCGGAGCCGATGGCCTTCTGGAAGATCGACGGGTTGGTGGTGACGCCGACGACGTGCTTGTCGCGTACCAGCTCGGCCAGGTTGCCGGTGGTCAGGCGCTTGCGCGACAGGTCGTCCAGCCAGATCGCCACACCCGCGTCGCTCAGCTGCTTCAGAGCGTCAGACATTGTTCTGCTACCTCTCAACTCTCAACTGCGGCAAGGGACTCGCGGGCAGCGTTGGCCACGGCCTCAGGCGTGAATCCGAACTCGCGGAAGAGCACCTTGGCGTCGGCGGAGGCGCCGAAGTGCTCCAGGGAGACGATGCGGCCGGCCTCGCCGACGAACCGGTACCAGGACAGGCCGATGCCTGCCTCGACCGCCACGCGGGCCTTGACCGACTTGGGCAGGACGCTCTCCCGGTAGGCCGCGTCCTGCTCCTCGAACCACTCGATCGACGGCATCGAGACCACCCGGGTCGGGATGCCCTCGGCCTGCAGCTGCTCGCGGGCCGCGACGGCCAGCTGCAGCTCGGAGCCGGTGCCGATGAGGATCACCTTCGGGGCGCCGCCCTCGGCCTCGGTGTGCACGTAACCGCCCTTCGCCGCATCGGCGTTGGCCGGGTAGGTGGGCACTCCCTGACGGGTCAGCGCGAGGCCGTGCGGGGCCGGCTTGGCGGTGTGGCGGCGGGTGATCTCGCGCCAGGCGATCGCCGTCTCGTTGGCGTCCGCCGGGCGGACGACGTTCAGCCCCGGGATGGCGCGCAGCGCGGCCAGGTGCTCGACCGGCTGGTGGGTCGGGCCGTCCTCGCCCAGGCCGATGGAGTCGTGCGTCCACACGTAGGTGACCGGCTGCTTCATCAGCGCGGCCAGGCGCACGGCCGGGCGCATGTAGTCGGAGAACACCAGGAAGGTGCCGCCGTAGATGCGGGTGTTGCCGTGCAGGGCGATGCCGTTCATGACCGAGCCCATGGCGTGCTCGCGGATGCCGAAGTGCACCGTGCGGCCGTAGGGGTTCGCCTCGGGCAGCGGGTTGCCCTCGGGCAGGAACGACGAACTGGCGTCGATGGTGGTGTTGTTGGAGCCGGCCAGGTCGGCCGAGCCGCCCCACAGCTCCGGGATCACCTTGCCGAGCGCCTGCAGCACCTTGCCGGAGGCGGCGCGGGTGGCCACCGAGGAGCCGGTCTCGAAGACGGGCAGCGCCTGCTCCCAGCCCTCGGGGAGCTCGCCGGCCTGGATGCGGTCGAACAGCGCGGCGCGCTCCGGGTTGGCGGCGCGCCACTCGGACAGCTGCTTGTCCCACTCGGCGTGCGCGTCCGCGCCGCGGTCGCCGACCTTGCGGGCGTGCGCCAGCACCTCGGGGGCGACGTCGAAGGACTTCTCCGGGTCGAAGCCGAGCACCCGCTTGGTGGCGGCGACCTCGTCCGCGCCCAGCGCGGAGCCGTGGGCGGCCTCGGTGTTCTGCGCGTTCGGGGCCGGCCAGGCGATGATCGTGCGCATCGCGATGATGGACGGGCGGCCGGTCTCGTTCTTGGCGGCGGTCAGCGCGTCGTTGAGCGCGTGCACGTCGATGTCGCCGGACTCGGCGGGCTCGATGCGCTGCACGTGCCAGCCGTAGGCCTCGTAGCGCTTCAGCACGTCCTCGGAGAAGGCGGTCTCGGTGTCGCCCTCGATCGAGATGTGGTTGTCGTCGTAGAGGAAGACCAGGTTCCCCAGCTTCTGGTGACCGGCCAGCGAGGACGCCTCGGAGGCGATGCCCTCCTCCAGGTCGCCGTCGCTGACGATGGCCCAGATGGTGTGGTCGAAGGGGGAGGTGCCCGGGGCCGCCTCCGGGTCGAAGAGGCCGCGCTCGTACCGGGCCGCCATCGCCATGCCCACCGCGTTGCCCACGCCCTGGCCCAGCGGACCGGTGGTGGTCTCCACGCCGACCGTGTGCCCGTGCTCGGGGTGGCCGGGGGTCAGCGAGCCCCAGGTCCGGAAGGACTCCAGGTCCTCCAGGGTCAGCCCGTAGCCGGACAGGTACAGCTGGATGTAGAGGGTCAGGCTGGTGTGCCCGGGGGAGAGGACGAACCGGTCACGGCCCACCCACTGGGCGTCCGCCGGGTCGTGGCGCAGGAAGCGCTGGTAGATCAGGTAGGCCGCGGGGGCCAGGCTCATCGCGGTGCCGGGGTGCCCGTTGCCCACCTTCTGCACGGCGTCCGCGGCGAGAACGCGTACTGTGTCCACCGCCCGCTGGTCAAGCTCGGTCCATTCGAAGGTGCTGCTCGGCGTCGTGCTCACCCTGAATCAGGGCTCCCTTCCGTATATACGTGTTCGACCCGAACCAGAGCCCGACGGCGGCGGCGGACCCTGGTCACAGAGCGTTGACCCGCTTTACGAAACGAGCCTACCGCTCAGGCGTGTGCCCTTTGCCGCCCGTCCAGAACGGTGTGGGTGTCGGTGGCATTCCCAGAGCTCAGCCTGCACGGCGCGGCCGTCGGCCGCCCGCCCAGAGGAGGCGGACTCGCCCGACACGGGGACCCGGCGCAGAGGCGGACATATGCAACGTCTAAGGTGGCGTGGTACGCGCAGGAGCCGTGGGACCAAGGGGCTACGGGGATCTGCTGAAGCTTCATCAACCAGGGGTGTTCGTGACCGCCGTCGAATCGCGCCCGGCAGGGGTCGTCCCGGCGACCCCCGGGCACCGGCCGCTGGCGGCCCGTGTCGGGGCCTTCGTCGCACTGACCAAGCCTCGGATCATCGAGCTGCTGCTGATCACCACCGTCCCGGTGATGTTCCTGGCCCAGCGCGGCGTTCCGGACCTGCTGCTCGTGCTGACCGTGGTCGTCGGCGGCTACCTTTCCGCGGGCGGCGCCAACGCGCTGAACATGTACATCGACCGCGACATCGACGCGCTGATGCACCGCACGGAGCGGCGGCCCCTGGTGACCGGGATGGTGTCGCCGCGGGAGGCCCTGTGGTTCGGCATCGCGCTGGCCGTCGGTTCCACCCTGTGGTTCGCGGCCTTCGTGAACGTGCTGAGCGCGGGGCTGTCGCTGGCGGCGCTGCTGTTCTACGTCTTCGTCTACACGCTGGGGCTGAAGCGGCGGACCTCCCAGAACATCGTCTGGGGCGGGATCGCCGGCTGCATGCCGGTGTTCATCGGCTGGGCGGCGGTGACGAACTCGCTGGCGTGGTCGCCGGTGGTGCTGTTCCTGGTGATCTTCTTCTGGACGCCGCCCCACTACTGGCCGCTGTCGATGAAGGTCAAGGACGACTACGCGAACGCCGGCGTGCCCATGCTGCCGGTGCTGGCGAGCAATGAGGCGGTGGCCAAGCAGATCGTCGGCTACAGCTGGGTGATGGTGGCGGTGTCGCTGGCGCTGTGGCCGCTGGGGCACACGAGCTGGCTGTACCCGGTGTCGGCGGTGCTGCTGGGAGCGTTCTGGCTGAAGGAGGCCCACGGCCTGCTGGCCCGCGCGAAGGCGGGGGTGGTCGGCGCGAAGCTCAAGGAGATGCGGCTGTTCCACTGGTCCATCACCTACCTCACCCTGCTGTTCGTCGAGATCGCCATCGACCCCTTCCTCAAGTGAGGTAGTTGCACCCCGCCCAGGGAGCGCGAGGATCCCCCACCCTTCGGGCGGGAGGTGCCCCCACCGCGACCGGCCCACCACTCGCGGAGGTTCGACCCGTTGATCAGGATCGGACCTCCCCGGGTGGTGGGCCGGTCGCGCAGTTCCTCGCGCCCCCGGCGGCTGCGCCGCCCGAGGGGCGAACTCGTGTGCAACATCGCACACGTCCGCCTGTCGATCCCGCGGATACCCGCGGGTAGGGTGCTGGGCATGAGCGAAGAGACCCTCAGCAGCCGCGACGAGCGTCGGGCCGCGCGTATCGCGAAGAACATCCGCGGCTTCGCCGCCTCCCACGGCGGCTCCGCGGACGCCGTCGTGGAGTACGTGGGCGGGATCGCCACCCGCATCGCGCTGGTGGGCGCCGACGGTGCCTGGGGCGACCAGGTCGCGCGGAGCTACCCGGTCGCCGAGCGGGCCGTGGAGCTGGCCGGGGCGACCCGGCACGAGTCCTTCGAGGGCGAGCTGGGCCTCAAGGTGCGGACCGGCTCCTACGAGTGGAAGCGGATGGCCGGCATCCAGCTCTGACGGGGCGTCGGCTGACGCTCCGTCACTCCCCGCCGGTCAGCGGCGGGAGCGCGGGGGCGGCGTCGGGGAAGGCGAGCGGATTCCCGCAGGGCAGCTGCCGGGCCACCGCCCTGGAGACCTTGAGCGCGACGGCCGCGTAGGCCTGGCGCACCTTCTCCGGCGCGTCCCCGTTCCCGATCAGTGGGTAGGGGCCGTGGTCCACGCCGACCTCGGCGTACGACGCGCCCGGAACCGTCGTGCCGTCGCAGCGGAAGTACACCTCGACGGCGTCGCGCTCCGGGTACAGGACGATGCCCGGGCCCAGGGTCACCGGGGCCACCGGGGAAGCCCCGCCCACCGAACTCTTCGGCACCGCGCGGGTGCTGACGTTCAGCAGGGTCCGGTCCCGGTTCCACCAGACGAGGCACTGGCCGGCCGTGCCGCCCCGCTCCAGTCCGGACGTCGCGGTGTGGAGGGTGGAGGTGGACGCCTTCCCGTCCGCTCCCGCGAGCGGCTTCAGGTCGGCGGCGGTCAGCAGGCCCCAGCAGGCGCTCCCCGGGAGGTCCGCCGACTGCCACGGCTTCCACCACAGCCCCACGGCGTCGGCGACGCCCGCCAGGGCCGCCGTCGCCGCCGCGAGGACCGGTCGGGTCCGGGTGCTTGCCATCAGCTGTAGGGCCCTTGGGTGCGCGCGTCGTCGCCGGCGCCCAGACCGTAGCCGTTCTGGGCTCCCTTGGCGGCGGTGTCCGCGTAGTCGTCGATCTTCTGGGAGTCGAGCCCGGAGCCCTGCATGGCGTGGTGCACCGCGTTCCGGGCGGCGTCCATGGTGGCGTTCTGCGCCTGGACGTCGAGGTCGTTGCCGTCGTGGATGCTCTTCAGCGTGCTGTCCTGGTGGAAGCCGTCGGCCAGGTGGTCGATGTAGCTCGACACCCCTTCGTTCAACGCGCCGCCGACGACCGGGACCGCGTCGACCTTCGAGCCCAGCGTCATCGACCACACGGTCTTGGCGACCTCCGTGTTGCGGTCGATGGCCGCGTTGTACTGGGCGTCGGAGGCGGCGTTGTTCTGCTGCAGCTCCTGCACCCGGGCCTGGCCGAGGATGCCGGTGGCGACGCCGCCGTCGTGCGAGATGTTGCTGAACACGTCGCCGAGCTGCGGGTCGTGCGGGTCGCTCGCGTGCGCGACGTTCTGCAACTGGGCCGCGGTGTAGCCGTTCTGGGCCTGCAGCACCACGCCGTAGGAGTCCGGGTCGCGGCCGAGGGCATGCAGCAGCTGCCGGGTGTCCGTGGTGTTGAAGTGCGCGTCGCTGCCGAAGACCGGGAGGCGGGTGGTGGTGTTGTTGAGCGAGCGGTCCACGTCCCCGATGTACGAGCCGGTGATGTGCGCGACGCTCTCGTTGAGCGGGGAGAACAGCGGGTTGCCGTTGTGCTCGCCGCTGAGCAGCTCGGGGTGGCTGCCGAAGCGGTGCACGACCTGGTTGGCGAGCGCCGCCATCTCCGGCGAGTGCTGGGGCAGCGGCGTGCCGTCGCCCGCGTCGTAGGGCACGCCGGTGGTGGCCGACTGCAGGGCGTGGCCCAGGGTGGCCACCTGCGCCTTGTAGGCGGCCGCGTACTCCTTGGGGCCGCCGCCCGTGGTGTCCGCGATGATCAGCGCGTTCTTGTCGCTGTCGCTGGTGAGGTAGTCGAGGTAGCCGTTGGGCGCGGTCTTCCCGGTGGGCGTGCCGTCGGCGCCGTACAGGGTCTCCGGGTTGTGGAAGAAGTCCAGCGACGCCCTCGGGTTGTGCCCGAGCGCCTCCATGGCGCCGGACAGCGGGTTGTAACCGGCGCTCGCGTCCTGGAAGTTGAGGCGGAGGTTGCTGTTCTCCCGGGAGCCGTCCGTCCACATCATCGGGTTCTTCTCGGACAGCTGGGTGATGTGCTCGGTGACCGGCAGCAGGAAGTGCTCGTCGTAGGTCCCGGTGCGCAGGTAGCTGCCGAGGATCTGGTACCCGTACACCTGGCCCTGCGGGTCGTCCGGATTGTTCGGGTCCGTCTGCATCTTCTCGGCGCCCGCCTTGCGCAGGCCCGCCTCCCACTCGTCGGAGAGGTGCGGCCAACGGTGCGTGTCGGTGGCCGTGGCGAGGGAGGAGCCGAGGCGCGTCTGCAGGTCCTTGAGCAGCGCGGTCCGGGTGGCGTCGTTCGCGCCGTTGCCGGAGGCCGTCCAGGACAGCTGGCCGTAGAAGAGCAGCGACTCCTTCGGGCCGAGCGACTGGAAGAAGGCGGTGGTGAAGCGGCTGTCGCCGGAGTGGGCCGCGAGCAACTGGTCCAGCTGCCTGAGCTGAGCGTCCGTCAGCTTGCCGCCCTGGCGGGCGAGTGCGGCCGCCTGCTGGGCCTCCTCCTCCGGGATGCCGCCGACCGGCCGGTCGTTGAACGAGGCGGAGTCGCCGGTGTCGGCGGACAGGGCTCCGGCGGCCGCGTCGTCGGCCTGCGTGGCCTGCTCCAGGGCCGCGGATATCCGCTGGGAGACCTGGTCGGCCAGCTCCTGGTAGCTCCTGGCGTAGTCGGGGTCGTGCCGGTCCGCCGGGTTGGTCGCCGGGGGCCAGTGGACCTGGCCCTGGTCGTCCACCGTCATGCCCTTGCCCTGGGCGTCGGCCACGGCGGCGTGCAGGTTCTTCTGGGCCTGGCTGAACTGGTCGTACGCGTCGCGCAGGGTCGCCGCGAGCGAGCTGGCCTCGTCGAAGGCGGCGAGGATCTGGCTGCGGGTACGGGTCAGGCTGGCGATGGCGTTGTCGGCGGCCGGGCCGGTCCAGTTGCTGGAGGCCAGGGGGTTGATCACCTGGCCCTCGTAGGCCTGGTCCACGTCCCACTGGCGGACCAGCCGGTCGAAGGAGTCGGCGGCGGCGCTCAGCGAGTCGAGCCTGGCGTTGGCGAGTTCGTCGTAGGTCACCATGGCGGTCCCGTCCTCTCCCCGGTCAGAGGGCCCGCATCCGGGCGGCGATCTGGTGGTCGGTCTGCGTGCTGTCGTCGGCGTGCACGGTGAGGTTGCGGCCGATCTCGGTGAGGGTGTTCGCCAGTACCTGGTACTGCTGCTGCCAGACCTCCCAGGCGGTGCCGAGCGCGCCGCCGGTGCGCCAGCCGGACAGGTCGCCCGCGGCTGCCGTCACGTCCGGCCCGGGCGCGCCGAGTTCGGCGAGCACCCGCGAGCCGAGCGCGTCGGCGTTGGCGCCGGCGGAGCGCAGGGCGTCCGGGTGCACCGTGGAGGTCGGCCCGCCGCCGGAGGTGGTGGTGATGGCGTCAGGCGTGCCGTCCAGGTCGGGGAACTGCTTCCGCGACTGGTCCGTCAACTGGCCCGACGTGTCGTACATCCAGGGATTGAGCGTGCGCTCGAGATCCTTGTTTCCCGCGTTCCCCAACAGACGTCCCCTGCCCCAGTAGTCTGCACACGTCACATGAGGATCGTGAGCATAGCAATACCGCCATGGACAGGACATTCCGGGTCGGGCCCGGGGCCCCGGCTCGACGGAGCCGGTCAGACCGCCTGGGCGGGGACGGCCAGCGCCTCGATGTCGGCGGGCCGGTCCAGTTCGCCGTCCGCCGGGCGGACGCGCAGCGCCAGGTGCAGCCGGAGCACCGCTACCCACACCAGCGCCGCGCCCAGCAGGTGGATGCCCACCAGCAGTTCGGGGACGTCGGTGAAGTACTGGACGAAGCCGATCACGCCCTGCGCCAGCAGCACGCCCAGGAACTCCTTGGCCCGGCGGCGCGGCACCGCGGGTGCGTCCACGGCCATCAGCACGAACACCAGGGCCAGCGCCAGACCGACCGTCACCATGGCGAAGTCCGCGTGGAACTGGGTGATCTTCTCCCAGGCGAAGGGCATCCGCTTCACGTCGCTGCTGTCGCCCGGGTGCGGACCGGTGCCGGTGACCAGGGTGCCGGCCACGATCAGCGCGGCGGTCACGCCGATGGTCAGCCGGGACAGCTGGATGATCGGGCGGCCGACCGTGCGCACCGGCGCCCCGTCCCCCTCACGGGTGCGCTGCCACATGCCGAGCGACGCCAGGATCAGCAGCGCGGAGCAGAGGAAGTGCACCGCGACGATCCACGGGTTGAGGTGGGTCAGCACGGTGATGCCGCCGACCACCGCCTCCAGCACGATGATCCAGAACTGCGCCCAGCCGTACCGGGTCACGCTCCTGCGCCACGGCTCGGCGCAGCGCGCCGCGAGGATGGCGATGCCGACGACGACGCAGATCGCGTCGGTCAGCATCCGGTTGCCGAACTCGATCGCACCGTGGATGCCCATCGCGCCGGTGGGCGCGAGCGTGTCCGAGGTGCAGGTGGGCCAGGTGGGGCAGCCCAGACCGGAGCCGGTCAGCCGGACCGCGCCTCCGGTGACCACGATGAGCACGCTGCACACGAGCGTGGCGAGCGCCGCCCGGCGGACCCAGCGGTCCGGGACGGTCACGTGCTCGGCGAGCAGGGAGAAGGGGGTACGCACGGGCTCATCCTAAATTGCCCCGATGAGCGGCCCGTGAGCGGGTGCGGGTCAGCCCGCCGCGTCGGCGTAACGCCTGCGCCCCTTGGGCCGGCGCGGGTACGGGAAGAGCCGCGGCCTGCGTTTGGCGGCCACGTCCTCCATCCACCCGAACAGGACGATGAACAGGGCGATCAGCGGTACCGCCACCACCAGCGGGAACCACTGGCTGACCAGCACCCACTGGAAGTGCGCGTAGACGAAGGGGACGCTCCACAGCGGATCGGTGATCAGCAGGGTGAGCACCAGCGCCACGTTGTGCCACAGGTAGACGCTGACGGCCCGTGAGTTCAGCAGGCTCACCAGGCCGTTGAAGCGTTCCAGCGGCCGGGGCCACTGCTCCCAGGAGGGGCTCAGGTGGAGCAGCAGCAGCACGAAGCCGAAGGACCACACCGCCTGGGCGAAGGGGACCGCCTCGAGGTCGTGGCCGATGCGCGGGTTGTCCACCGGCGCCCGCATCAGCCACCAGTAGCCGAAGCCCATGATGATCGGCGTCACCGAGGGGATCAGGTACTGCGGCAGCTTCTTGAGCAGGCCCTCGTGGTGCGCGATGCCCAGCAGCCAGCAGGACCCGAAGGTGGTGAAGTCGGTGAACGCCTCCATCGCGCGTCCGGACTGGTCCACGAGACCGGAGTTGACGACGAAGGATAGCGCCAGCGGGACGAACAGGGTCACCCACGGCAGCTTCCGCATCGCCTTGAGCATCAGCGGGGACAGCAGCACGTACCAGAGGTAGGCGCGCAGGTACCAGAGCGGGACCGCCATCTGCTCGGCCCAGGTGTGGTCCAGCAGGCCGCCGAAGCCGTGCAGCGGGGTGCCGAACGGCGGCTCGCTCAACGGCAGGATCCAGAAGGTGAGTTCGCCCCACCACCAGTTCGGGTGGTGCTTGAAGTTCGGCCCCCACCCGTCCAGGATCATGGCCGTCACCAGGATCGAGCCGAACAGCCACATGGGCGGCAGCAGTCGCCGCAGCCGGCCGCGGATGACGCTGAGCGCGGGCCTGCTGAGCGAACGGGCCATCAGCGAGCCGGCCAGCGCGAACATCACGCCCATGGAGGGGAAGACCAGCGGCAGCCAGGTCCAGCTGAAGTTGTGGTAGACCACGACGCGGACCAGGGCGAGCGCGCGCAGCAGGTCGAGGTAGCGGTCGCGGCCGCCGCCCTTCTTCTTCGGCGCGGGCGGCTCGGCCGGTGCCTCCGCGGTGTCGGCGTCGCGCTGCTGCGGCACCGCGCCCAGGTCGGGGATGCGCAGCGGCACGGTGTCCACGTGCCTGCCGTCGGGGTTGGGAGCGAGATACGTCACGGGCTCGCCTCAGCTTTCCTGGATGGGCAGGCCGACTTCGCCGGTGCGCCGCAGCTTCTGCCAACGCAGCCGGCCACCGGTGAGCGCGGTGATCCAGGACTGGAGCAGCACCATGTACATCAGCTGGCGGTAGACCACCTGCTGCAGCGGCAGGCTGATCAGGTGCCAGGGCTTCTCGCGGTCCAGCCGGAACGACCACCAGGCGCAGAAGCCCTGCAGTGCCATCACCGCGAACCAGGCGGCCAGGGTCTTGCCGGCGTCGACGAAGATCACGCCGTAGAGCATCGAGATGTCGATCATGGGGGCCAGCAGCGGCGTCACCACCATGAACAGGGCCACGAAGGGCAGCCCGACGCGGCCGAAGCGCCCGGCCGGACCGCGCTCCAGGACCGCGTGCCGGTGCTTCCACATCGCCTGCATGGTGCCGTAGCTCCAGCGGTAGCGCTGCGACCAGAGCTGGCTCATGCTGCCCGGGGCCTCGGTCCAGGCGCGGGCCTTCTCGGCGTAGACCACCCGCCAGCCGCCGCGGTGCATCGCCATGGTGATGTCGGTGTCCTCGGCCAGGGTGTCGTCGCTCATGCCGCCGGCCTGCTCCAGCGCCTCGCGGCGGAAGGCGCCGACCGCGCCGGGGATGGTCGGCATGCAGCGCAGCACGTCGTACATCCGGCGGTCGAGGTTGAAGCCCATCACGTACTCGATGTGCTGCCAGGCGCCGATCAGCGTGTCCCGGTTGCCCACCTTCGCGTTGCCGGCGACGGCGCCCACCTCGGGATCGGCGAAGGGCTGCACGAGTTCCTCGACGGTGGAGGGCTCGAAGACGGTGTCCCCGTCCATCATCACGATGATGTCGTGCGAGGCGTGCGCGATACCGGTGTTGAGCGCGGCGGGCTTGCCGCTGTTCGGCTGCCGCACCAACCTGACCATCGGCAGCGCGAGTTGTTCGACGATGGCGGCCGTGTCGTCGGTGGAGCCGTCGTCCACCACGATCACTTCGATGGGATGCCGGCTCTGGGCGAGCGAGAGCAGGGTGTTGGTGATGCACTCCTGCTCGTTGTAGGCGGGGACGATCACCGTCGCCGGCTCGGTCACCGGCGTGCCGTCGCCCCAACGGAAGCTGCGGCGGCGGGTCCTGACGACGTGCATGATCGACAGCAGCAGCATCAGCCCGAAGCGGGAGAAGACCAGCACGCCGACGACGGCCAGCAGCACCACGAGGTAGGGCAGCGCCCGGACCGAGAAGGTGGTGCACCAGAGGAAGACCTTGCCCGCCCAGAGGTCGTAGCCGGAGACGGGCGTGGTGGCCCTGATGCCCAGGGCTTCGCCGATGGTCTTGAACTGGTACCCCTCGGCCTGCAGCTTCTCGATGATGATCGGCAGCGCGGCCAGCGTCTGCGAGCGGTTGCCGCCCGCGTCGTGCAGCAGGATCATCTCGCCCTGGCCGGCCCACTTCGGCATGGCGGCGCCCACGATGGCGTCCACGCCGGGGCGCTTCCAGTCGTCGGTGTCCTTGTCGATGAAGGAGACCAGGTAGCCGTCCTTGCCCGCGTCCTGGGTGACCGGCCAGGACCAGTCGTCGAGGGCGTCCGCGGTGGAGGAGTACGGCGGCCGGAACAGGCTCGAGTGCACCCCGGCGACACCGGCCAGCGCGAGCTGGGTCTCGCCCAGCTCCCAGGTGAGCCGGGTGGTGGAGTGCAGGGCCATGTCGGCGTGCGTGAAGGTGTGCACGCCGATCTCGTTGCCGTCCGCGATGACCTGGCGGATCAGCTTGGGGTTGCGGATCGTCATGGCGCCGGTGACGAAGAAGTCCGCGTGGATGTGGTGGTCCTGGAGCACCTTGAGGATCTTCGGTGTCCATTGCGGGGAGGGTCCGTCGTCGAAGCTCAGGACGACGGTCTTCTCCGGGATGGTGTAGCTGACGGGCTTGTCGTTGTGCGCGCCGCGGGCGTCCACCACCGGTCCGCCGTCCAGCACGCTGCGCGGGACGGTGGTCTTGTCGACGGAGATGGCGATGCGCTCGTCGTGGAAGACCTCGTTGTTGGCCATGCCCCGCAGGACGAGCAGCACCAGCAGCGTGATCAGAAGGGTGACCGGCAGGAAGAAGCGCAGCGGCGGCGCGGCGAGGCGGCGCGGACGCAGGACGGACTGCCGGTTGCTGCGGTGGCGGGACATGGGCTTCCAGTGCTCTGGTGCTCAGTGGTGTGCGGTGGCGCGGGCGGCGCCGGTGGCGCTCGAGGTGGCGGTGGCGCGGGACTTGGTGCCGGTTCCCTTGCCGGAGTGGGTCCGTCTGGCCTTCGACGACGGGGGGCTCGTCGGCACCGGTGCGTCGAGGAACTGGCCGGGCGGGGTGGTGTCCACGTTGGCGGGAACCTGCATCGGCGGTGCCTGGGACTGCGTGCCGATCAGCCCGGCGGTCATCGCGACGGCGAAGCCGACGCTGACCGAGCCCACTAGCCAGCCGAGTCCGCGCAGGCGGCGGCCCCGGCGGCCGCTGTGGTCGACGAAGACCGGAGTCGGCACCGCCGCGGCCGCCTGCTCCGCCGCGGCGGACGAGGTCCCGCCGGGCGGGTTCACGGGGTGGACCCGGTCGAAGGGGTCCCACGTGGGTGTGGTGGTCACGGAGCCTCTGGCTTCCCGGGAGTTCCCGAACTGGGAACCGTGGTGTTCGCAAGCTAGTGCAGCCGCCTGAAAGCCAACTGACCGAAAGTTCGAATTAGGGGGAGATGTCCGCCGGGCGTGATCCGATTGATATGCAAGTCGGACCGGAATCGGATGGACTTCTCGGCAGGCTAGGGTGCTGCCGCGATCCACACCGTCGAACGGACCTGCGATGCCCCGCTCCGCTCTGCCGTCCCGCCGCGCCGTCCTCGCGTGGGCGGTGGGCGGGTCCGCCGCGCTGCTCAGCGCCTGCGGCGGCGCGAAGCAGGCACGGCAGCAAACGCAGGCGGCGGCCTTCGACCTGGCCCCCTACCTGCACCCGGGCGGTCGCCTGCTCGGCGTGGTCGCCGACGGCGGGCCGTGGAAGTACCAGACGGTGCAGGCATTCGCCGACGAGATCGGCCGCGCCCCGGACGTGCGCGAGTACTACCAGTCCTGGGGCGACGAGTTCGACGCGGAGGGCAACGCCTTCCTCTGGCAGCACGGCCAACTCCCCATGCTCGCCTGGGTTCCCGGCACCACCCCGCTCGCGGACATCGCCTCCGGCAAGGAGGACGCCTACATCGCCGCCTTCGCCCGGCAGGTCGCCGACTACCGCGGCCCGCTCGTGCTCAGCTTCGCCGGTGAGTTCAACGGGCCGTGGAACCCGTGGGGCCCCGGCCACGCCAAGCCCGCCCACTTCGTCCGCGCGTGGCGCCGCGTCCACTCCGCCTTCCGGAAGGCGGGCGCCGCCAACGTGATCTGGACCTGGACCCCGCACGTCGTCGACACCGGCACCCGTGCCGCGATCGAGCCGTACTTCCCCGGCGACGCCTACGTGGACTGGATCGGCCTGATCGGCTACTACGGCCCCATCGACGGCACCGCGTTCTCGACCCTGTTCACTCCGACCTTGAAGCGGGTCCGCAAGCTCAGCGCCAAGCCGGTGCTCATCGCCGAGACGGGCGTCGCCGCAGGCCCTCTGAAGCAGCGTCAGATCCACGATCTGTTCACGGGCGCCGCCGAGGCCGATGTGATAGGCCTGCTCTGGTACGACCAGAAGAAGACCTGGCCGGGCAGCAAGCAGCTGATGGACTGGCGCATCGCCACGTCCGCCGAGTCCCGCACCGCCGTCCGCATCGAGGCGGCCCGCGCGGACTTCGGCTACTCGCTGAAGCAGCCCTGAGTTCCGAGGTCCTGAGCAGTCCGCAGGCGGGGTGGGGGAAGGCCGGCATGGCCAGGGACGTGGTGCCGGTCTGTCTGGAACCGTCCGCGGCAGGGGACCTGGCACAGTTGACGGAGGTACCGGAGCGCGCCGTCGCCCCCTGCGGCGCCGAGGGGCGCGCCGTCGATCCGAGGCGGCAGAACTGAGAGGGCGTCATGTACGCAGCGGACGGGGTCCGTTGGAGCCTCTGGATCACCGACGACGCGCCGGCGGCCGCCTACCCGCGGCAGCGCCGGCTCCGCACCGGCTTCCCGGCGGGGGCCGGCACCGGAAGCCTCGGCTTCCGCGCACTGGTCGAGCTCCACCGGAACCACGGCGGCACGGCCCCGCGGTTCGTCCTGGGCGGCATGCTGGCGACGCGTCGAGGCCGGCATCTCGACCTCGACGTCCGCGAGTCGGGCGATGACTGGGCCGGGACGCCCTTCGAGGGACCGTCCGGGGTCCGCTACCAGCCGGGCCTTCCCTCCGAGTACAGCTGTGCCGTGCAGGACGGCTGCGCCGAGGAGCTGTCGGCCGGACAGCCCGTCGGCGGCACCCTCGTCATCGACCGGGCCGGACACATGGGGGAGAGCTCCCCGCTCCTCGCCCGCGAGGCCGCCGGCCTCCTGGTGCGCGCCCTGACCGTCCTCCAGCGCGGCGAGGACCCCCTCGCGGCGGCGGTGGCCCGCCTGGGCGAGCGGCCCGGACGAGCCGGGATCGGGAGCGGAGCGGGCCATGACTGACGGCGTGTCACCGCCCTACCAGCGTGCCCAGATCGTGGAAGCCCTCCGCGCCCTGGCGGACCAGGAGTACCAGCACCGCGTCTGGCTGGCGGGCGAGTATCCCGAGGTCGGCTTCTACGACGACTTCACCCTCAACGTGCACGTGCTCCACGACGACACGCTCGTGCTCCCCGACCCGGGCCGGTCGCTCGGGACCACGCTTCGCTCCCCGCGGGAGGTGGCGGCGATGGCGGCCGTCGGCGCGAGCCTGGAGGCCCTGTTCGCGGCCCTCGGCCTGGGCGTGTCGGACGCCGAGTACCTGGCCGCTCCCGAGTGGCGGACCGTACGGTCCGCGGCGGGCGCGGCCCTGGCCGTCCTGCAGCCTCCGCAGCCCGGCAGCTGACGCCGCCGCGTCTCGGCCCTGCGGCCGCCTGCGGGTGGGCCGCCGGGGCTACTCCCAGCGGAAGAAACGCCCCGCCAGCGCCAGGCCCACCACCGTCCACGCCGCCAGGATGCCCAGGGCGCCCCAGGGCATCCCGGCGCCGTGCTGGAGCACGTCGCGCAGGCCGTTCGACAGGGCCGAGATGGGCAGCGCGTCCAGCAGCGGCCGGACGGCGCCGGGGAACTTCGACAGCGGGACGACCACGCCGCCGGCCAGCAGCAGCAGGATGAAGACCAGGTTCGCGGCGGCAAGTGTCGCTTCCGCCTTGAGGGTTCCGGCCATCAGCAGCCCCAGGCCGGAGAACGCGGCCGTGCCCAGGACCAGCAGGAGCAGCACCGCGAGCGGGTTGCCGTGCGGGTGCCAGCCCAGGGCGAGGGCGATCACCGACAGCAGGGCGACCTGGAGCACCTCCGTCACCAGAACGCTGCCCGTCTTCGCGGTCATCAGCGCCCAGCGCGGCAGCGGGCTCGCGCCCAGGCGCTTGAGCACGCCGTACCGGCGCTCGAAGCCGGTCGCGATGGCCTGGCCGGTGAAGGCCGTGGACATCACGGCGAGCGCGAGCAGCCCGGGGGCCAGGAAGTCGACGCGCTTGCCGGGCCCGGTCGTCGACACGATGTCCACCGCGCTGAACAGCACCAGCAGCACGCTCGGAATGACGATCGTCAGCAGCAGCTGCTCCCCGTTGCGCAGCAGCAGCTTGGTCTCCAGCGCGGTCTGCGCGCGCAGCATCCGGCCGAGCGGGGCGGCACCGGGGGCGGGGGAGTAGGTGGAGGTGGTCACGCGCGCAGGTCCCGTCCGGTGAGTTCGAGGAAGACGTCTTCGAGGGTGCGCCGCTCCACCGCGAGCCGCTCCGGCATGACGCCGTTCTGCGCGCACCAGGAGGTGACCGTGGCCAGCAGCTGCGGATCGACCTCGCCCTCGACCAGGTAGCTGCCGGGGGTGAGTTCGGCGGCGGAGGTCCCGTCGGGCAGGGCCTTGATCAGCGTGCCCAGGTCCAGCCCGGGGCGGCCCTGGAAGCGCAGCGTGCCCTTGGCCTCGCCCCGGCACAGCTCCTCCGGGCTGCCCTGGGCGATCACCCGCCCGCCCTCGACGATGGCCACGTCGTCGGCGAGCTGCTCGGCCTCGTCCATGTGATGGGTCGTCAGGACGATGGACACGCCGTCCCGCCGCAGGTCCCGCACCAGGTCCCAGGTGGCGCGGCGGGCGTGCGGGTCGAGTCCGGCCGTCGGCTCGTCCAGGAAGACCAGTTCGGGGCGGCCGACCACGGCCATCGCCAGCGCGAGCCGCTGCTGCTGGCCTCCGGAGAGACGTCGGTACGGGGTGCGGCCACAGGAGTCCAGACCGAGCCGCTCGGCCAGCGCCGGCACGTCGAGCGGGTTCGCGTGCAGGGCGGCCATGTGCCGCAGCATCTCCAGCGCCCGCCCGCCCGGGTAGACGCCGCCGGACTGGAGCATGACGCCGATGCGCGGCTTGAGCCGCGCGGCGTCCGCCACGGGGTCCAGGCCGAGGACGCGGACGGTGCCGGCGTCCGGGCGGCGGTAGCCCTCGCAGGTCTCGATGGTCGTCGTCTTGCCCGCGCCGTTGGGGCCGAGCACGGCCGTCAGCGTGCCGCGCCGGACGGTGAGGTCGAGCCCGGACACGGCGGTCTTCTCGCCGTAGCGCTTGACCAGGCCGCTGATCTCGACGGCGGCGTCACTGCTCTGCATGGCGACGAGTCTACGAACCGCCCGGACGCCCCCGGTGCGCGGGGAGCCAGGCAGTGGCGAAGGCCACGGCCTCGGCCAGCGGGAAGAGCCGGCACTCGGCCGCGCCGACGCTCCCGGTGACCGGCGGGTGCGCGGCGGCGTAGTCGGCGCCCAGAGCGGCGAAGTCGTCGCAGTCGAGGTCGAGGTCGGTGACCGTCACCCAGGCCCGGCCCCGGGGACCGGCGACGGCGTGGCCGAACTCGGCCCGGACCGCGCCGGGGATCCGGTACTCGGCGAGGTGGAAGCAGGAGCAGGTGTCGAAGCCCGTCCCGAGCTGCAGCACGCGGGCTCCGGCGGCTTCGAGGCGGGCGAGGGGGCTGCGCTCGCCGAGCCGGCAGTCGAGCGCGTGATGGGCCGTCAGCTCGGCGGCGGCGGGGCCGATGGCGGCGAAGGAGGTGCACGGGTGGGCGGAGCGGATGGCACCCGGCCAGGTGCGGACCGTCTCGGGGATCCGTCCCACGCCGCGGGTGGGGGTGACGTGGGGGTCGTAGGCGGGAAGGTGCGCCCGGATCTCGGCCCACCACTCCTCCGGGACGGGCGGGTCGTGCCACCCGGCCGGATCGGTGTTGTCCCCGGAGAAGGCGGGGACGACGAGGGTCCCGGCCCCGCCGAGGGCGTCCAGCAGCGCTTCGACGACGGCGACGGCACCCCCGCAGACCCAGCCGAGGCTGGAGGGGGACGCGTGCAGGAGGAGGACGTCGCCCTCCTGGACGCCGAGCGCGCGAAGATCCTCCGCCAGCGACGCCCGTGTGCACAGCGGGCCCTGGACGACCTCGACCATGTGCAGAGTCTGCACCCGGCAACCCCTCAGGGGCGCGGGGGAACTGCGCGAGCAGCCCACCACTCACGGAGGTCCGTCCCGCATCCTGGGCCGGACCTCCCCGGGGGGTGGGCTGCTCGCGCGGTTCCCCGCGCCCCTGAGGGGCCCTGCGGGGGTCCTTGGGAGATTAGGTGACCCTTAGTGATGGAGGGCACTTCGGGGCGTGGTCAGCGCGGCTTGTTCGCGCGGAAGGAATTACGCAACAATGGGGTTGTGAAAAACGTGGGTGACTCAGCACACGCGCACGAGGCGGTCGAGAACGCGACCGCCCGTTCCGTGCTGTCCCCGCGTGACCGGGTCGCCCGGTCCATTCTCGACCACGGGCCCTCCAGCGCCGCCGACCTGGCGGAACGCCTCGGGATCACCCCCGTCGCCGTCCGCCGCCACCTGGACGCGCTGCAGGCCGCGGGTCTGGTCACCTCGCGCGAGCAGAAGGTCTACGGCCACCGGGGCCGCGGGCGCCCGGCCAAGGTGTTCCTGCTGACCGACTCCGGGCGGGACGCCTTCTACCAGGCCTACGACCAGCTCGCCGCCGACGCCCTGCGGTTCATCTCCGAGAGTGCCGGGGGCGGCGAGCGGGGCAAGGAGGCCCTCGCCGCCTTCGCCCGGTCCCGGCTCGCCAAGGACAAGGAGCGCTACCAGCAGGCGCTCGGCGAGTGCGCGGACACCGGCGAGAAGGCGCAGGCCCTGGCCGAGGCGCTGTCCGGCGACGGCTACGCTGCCACGGTGAAGTCCGCTCCCACCGGGGAGCAGATCTGCCAGCACCACTGCCCGGTCGTCCACGTGGCCGAGCAGTTCCCGCAGTTCTGCGAGGCCGAGACCGAGGTCTTCTCGCAGCTGCTGGGCACCCACGTGCAGCGGCTCGCGACCATCGCCCACGGAGACGGGGTCTGCACGACCTTCGTCCCCAAGGCCGCCGTTCCGGCGACCAACCCCACGACTGCCACGAAGAAGTCAGAAGAAGACGTCTCCGGGAGGAACCCCGCATGACCACCACCGCTCACCCGGAGCTCGAGGGCCTGGGCAAGTACGAGTACGGCTGGGCCGACCCCGACACGGCCGGCGCCTCCGCCAAGCGCGGTCTGAGCGAGGACGTCGTCCGCGACATCTCGGAGAAGAAGTCCGAGCCGGAGTGGATGCTGCAGCGCCGTCTCAAGGGTCTGAAGCTCTTCGGCAAGAAGCCGATGCCGACCTGGGGCTCCGACCTCTCCGAGATCGACTTCGACAACATCAAGTACTTCGTGCGCTCCACGGAGAAGCAGGCGGAGTCCTGGGAGGACCTGCCCGAGGACATCAAGAACACCTACGACAAGCTGGGCATCCCGGAGGCGGAGAAGCAGCGCCTGGTCGCCGGTGTCGCCGCCCAGTACGAGTCCGAGGTGGTCTACCACCAGATCAACCAGGACCTCGAGCGCCAGGGCGTGATCTTCCTCGACACGGACACCGCGCTCAAGGAGCACCCGGAGCTGTTCGAGGAGTACTTCGGCACCGTCATCCCGGCGGGTGACAACAAGTTCGCCGCGCTGAACACGGCCGTGTGGTCCGGCGGTTCCTTCATCTACGTGCCGAAGGGCGTGCACGTGGAGATCCCGTTGCAGGCCTACTTCCGGATCAACACCGAGAACATGGGCCAGTTCGAGCGGACGCTGATCATCGTCGACGAGGACGCCTACGTCCACTACGTCGAGGGCTGCACCGCGCCGATCTACAAGTCGGACTCGCTGCACTCCGCCGTGGTCGAGATCATCGTCAAGAAGGGCGGCCGCTGCCGCTACACGACGATCCAGAACTGGTCGAACAACGTCTACAACCTGGTCACCAAGCGCGCCGTGGCGTACGAGGGCGCGACCATGGAGTGGATCGACGGCAACATCGGCTCCAAGGTCACCATGAAGTACCCGGCCGTCTACCTGATGGGCGAGCACGCCAAGGGCGAGACGCTCTCGATCGCCTTCGCGGGCGAGGGCCAGCACCAGGACGCCGGCGCGAAGATGGTCCACATGGCGCCGAACACCTCCTCCAACATCGTCTCCAAGTCGGTGGCGCGGGGCGGCGGCCGGACCTCCTACCGCGGTCTGATCGAGATCGGCGAGGGCTCGCACGGCGCCAAGTCCAGCGTGCTGTGCGACGCGCTGCTGGTGGACACCATCTCCCGCTCGGACACCTACCCCTACGTGGACGTCCGCGAGGACGACGTGTCCATGGGCCACGAGGCCACCGTCTCCAAGGTCTCCGAGGACCAGCTCTTCTACCTGATGAGCCGCGGTCTGACCGAGCAGGAGGCCATGGCCATGATCGTGCGCGGCTTCGTCGAGCCCATCGCCCGCGAGCTGCCCATGGAGTACGCGCTGGAGCTCAACCGGCTGATCGAGCTGCAGATGGAAGGCGCCGTCGGCTGACGGCCCGCCACCTGATCGCTCATCAACTTCCCCACTGTGAAAGCGAGTAGCACGACAGCCATGGCTGACGTCACGAACACCCCCGCGGGCGCGACCACCTCGGGCTCGACCACCGTCGTCCCGCAGCCGGGCGACGCCCGGGTCGAGGCCGTCGCCTCCTACGACGTCGCGGACTTCGCGGTCCCCGTCGGCCGGGAGGAGAACTGGCGGTTCACGCCGCTGCACCGCCTGAAGGGCCTGCACGACGGCACCGCAGAGGCCACCGAGGGCGCGCTCAAGGTCGAGGTCACCGCCCCGGCCGAGGTCACCGTCGAGGCGGTCGAGCGCACCGACCCGCGCGTCGGCAAGGCCGGCAAGCCGGTGGACCGGGTCGCCGCCCAGGCGTTCTCCTCCTTCGAGCGGGCCGGGGTCGTGTCCGTGCCCAAGGACACCCAGCTGACCGAGCCGATCCGGATCACCGTCCACGGCCAGGGCGGCACCGCCTACGGGCACCAGATCATCGAGCTGGGCGCCTTCGCCGAGGCCGTCGTCGTGATCGAGCACACCGGCGACGCGGTGCTCGCGGCCAACGTCGAGTACCTGATCGGCGACGGGGCCAAGCTGACCGTGGTCTCGCTGCAGGACTGGGAGGACACCGCCGTCCACGCCGCGCAGCACACCGCGCTGGTCGGCCGGGACGCGTCCTTCAAGTCCGTGGTCGTCACCTTCGGCGGCGACCTGGTCCGGCTGCACCCGCGGGTGGTCTACGGCGGCACCGGCGGCGAGGCCGAGCTGTTCGGCCTCTACTTCGCCGACGCCGGCCAGCACCTGGAGCACCGCCTCTTCATCGACCACGACACCCCGCACTGCCGCTCCAACGTCGCCTACAAGGGCGCGCTGCAGGGCAACGAGGCGCACGCGGTCTGGATCGGCGACGTGCTGATCCGCGCCGAGGCCGAGGGCACCGACACCTACGAGCTCAACCGCAACCTGCTGCTGACCGACGGGGCGCGGGTGGACTCGGTCCCCAACCTGGAGATCGAGACCGGTGAGATCGTCGGCGCCGGGCACGCCTCCGCGACCGGCCGCTTCGACGACGAGCAGCTGTTCTACCTGCAGTCGCGCGGCATCCCGGCCGACGAGGCCCGCCGTCTGGTGGTCCGCGGCTTCTTCGCCGAGCTGGTCCAGCAGATCGGTCTGCCGGAGCTGCAGGAGCGGCTGATCGAGAAGATCGACGCCGAGCTCGAGGCGGCTGTCGCATGAGCTTCGTCCGCGTCGCCGCGCTGAGCGAGCTGGAGCCCGACACGCCCAAGCGCGTGGAGGTCGACGGCGTCCCGGTGTCGGTCGTCCTGGCGGACGACGAGGTCTTCGCGATCAACGACATCTGCTCGCACGCCAACGTCTCCCTCTCCGAGGGCGAGGTGGAGGACTGCGCGATCGAGTGCTGGCTGCACGGCTCGCGCTTCGACCTGCGCACCGGCAAGCCCTCGGGTCTGCCCGCCACCCGGCCCGTCCCCGTGTACCCCGTAAAGATCGAAGGGGACGACGTGCTCGTCTCCGTCACCCAGGAGTCCTGAGCCCCCATGGCAACGCTTGAAATCCGTGACCTGCACGTCTCCGTCGAGGCGGAGAACGGCCCCCGCGAGATCCTCAAGGGTGTCGACCTCACCGTGAAGCAGGGTGAGACCCACGCCATCATGGGCCCGAACGGCTCCGGCAAGTCCACCCTGGCCTACTCGCTGGCCGGCCACCCCAAGTACACGATCACCGGCGGCGAGGTCCTCCTCGACGGCGAGGACGTGCTCGCCATGTCCGTGGACGAGCGCGCCCGCGCCGGCCTGTTCCTGGCCATGCAGTACCCGGTCGAGGTTCCCGGCGTCTCCGTCTCCAACTTCCTGCGCACCTCCGCGACCGCCATCCGGGGCGAGGCCCCCAAGCTGCGCACCTGGGTGAAGGAGGTCAAGGAGGCCATGGCCGACCTCCAGATGGACCCCGCCTTCGCCGAGCGCAACGTCAACGAGGGCTTCTCCGGCGGTGAGAAGAAGCGCCACGAGATCCTGCAGATGGAGCTGCTCAAGCCCAAGGTCGCCATCCTCGACGAGACCGACTCCGGCCTCGACGTCGACGCGCTGCGCGTCGTCTCCGAGGGCGTCAACCGGGTGCGGGCGACCGGGGAGGTCGGCACCCTGCTGATCACCCACTACACGCGCATCCTGCGCTACATCAAGCCCGACTTCGTCCACGTCTTCGCCGCGGGCCGGATCGTCACCTCCGGTGGCCCGGAGCTCGCCGACGAGCTGGAGGAGAACGGCTACGAGCAGTACGTGAAGGGCGGCGCAGCAGAGTGATCCACACCCCTCGTCCCGACGGGACCTTCGACGTAGAGGCGATCCGCAAGGACTTCCCGATCCTGCAGCGGCTGGTGCACGACGGGAAGCCCCTGGTCTACCTCGACAACGCGGCGACCTCGCAGAAGCCCAAGCAGGTGCTGGACGCGCTCGAGGCCTACTACGCGCAGCACAACGCCAACGTCCACCGCGGCGTGCACGTGCTCGCGGAGGAGGCCACGGCGCTGTACGAGAGCGCCCGCGACAAGGTCGCGGCCTTCGTCAACGCGCCCAGCCGGGACGAGGTCATCTTCACCAAGAACGCCTCGGAGTCGCTCAACCTGGTTGCCAACATGCTGGGTTGGGCCGACGAGCCGTACCGGGTGGATGACGGGTCCGAGATCGTCATCACGGAGATGGAGCACCACTCCAACATCGTGCCGTGGCAGCTGCTGGCGCAGCGCACCGGCGCGACGCTGCGGTGGTTCGGCCTGACCGACGACGGCCGGCTGGACATCAGCAACATCGACCAGGTCATCACCGAGAGGACCAAGGTCGTCTCCTTCGTGCTGGTCTCCA
Source organism: Streptacidiphilus monticola (assembly GCF_042658505.1). Lineage (NCBI taxonomy): Bacteria > Bacillati > Actinomycetota > Actinomycetes > Kitasatosporales > Streptomycetaceae > Streptacidiphilus > Streptacidiphilus monticola. Next base: position 37,872 of record NZ_JBHSQJ010000031.1, read on the forward strand.
ACATCCTGGGCACCCAGAACCCGGTCGAGGCCATCGTCCGCCGGGCCCAGGAGGTCGGCGCGATCGTCGTCGTCGACGCCTCGCAGGCCGCCCCGCACATGACGCTGGACGTGCAGGAGCTGGGCGCCGACTTCGTGGCCTTCACCGGCCACAAGATGCTCGGCCCGACCGGCATCGGCGTGCTGTGGGGCCGTCAGGAGCTGCTGGAGGACCTGCCTCCGTTCCTCGGCGGCGGCGAGATGATCGAGACCGTCACCATGCAGTCCTCGACCTACGCCCCGGCCCCGCACAAGTTCGAGGCGGGCACCCCGCCGATCGCGCAGGCGGTCGGGCTGGGTGCGGCGATCGACTACCTCTCCGCGGTGGGGATGGACAACATCGCCGCCCACGAGCACGCGATCACCGCCTACGCGCTGGAGCAGCTGCAGCAGGTCCCGGACCTGCGGATCATCGGCCCGACCACGGCCGAGGACCGCGGCGCGGCGATCTCCTTCACCCTGGGCGACATCCACCCGCACGACGTGGGGCAGGTGCTGGACGAGCAGGGCATCGCCGTGCGCGTCGGCCACCACTGCGCGCGCCCGGTCTGCCTGCGCTACGGAATTCCGGCGACCACGCGGGCGTCGTTCTACCTGTACTCCACCGAGGCGGAGGTGGACGCGCTCGTCGCCGGGCTGCACCACGTCCGCGCCTTCTTCGGCTGAGCCGGACAGGAACGAGGACTGACGGGATGAAGCTCGACTCGATGTACCAGGACATCATCCTGGACCACTACAAGCACCCGCACGGGCGCGGCCTGCGCCCCGGCGACGCCGAGGTGCACCACGTCAACCCGACGTGCGGCGACGAGATCACCCTGCGCGTGAAGCTCGACGGCACGGTGCTCGAGGACATCTCCTACGAGGGCCAGGGCTGCTCCATCAGCCAGGCCAGCGCCTCGGTGCTGAACGACCTGCTGGTGGGGAAGTCGCTGGGCGAGGCGCAGCAGATCCAGGAGGCGTTCCTGGAGCTGATGCAGTCCAAGGGCCAGGAGGAGGGCGACGAGGACGTGCTGGAGGACGCGATCGCGTTCGCCGGCGTGTCCAAGTACCCGGCGCGGGTGAAGTGCGCCCTGCTGAGCTGGATGGCCTGGAAGGACGCCACGGCTCAGGCCCTGGCGGCGAACCCCGAGAAGGAAAGCGCATGAGCGAGACGACGGGCACCCCGGTTCCCGAGGAGACCGCAACCGAGGCCTCCGGCTTCGAGACGGTGAGCAAGGGCTCCGTCAAGGTCGACGACCTGATGGAGGCTCTGATGGACGTCGTGGACCCGGAGTTGGGCATCGACGTCGTCAACCTCGGCCTGATCTACGGCGTGCACATCGACGAGTCGGACGTCGCGACCGTCGACATGACGTTGACCTCGGCGGCCTGCCCGCTGACCGACGTCATCGAGGACCAGGCCCGTACGGCGACGGACGGCCTGGTGCAGGATCTGCGGATCAACTGGGTCTGGATGCCGCCGTGGGGCCCGGACAAGATCACCGACGACGGCCGCGAACAGCTCCGCGCCCTGGGCTTCAACGTCTGAGGGGCCGCACCCCCGCAGGGGCGCGAGGCTGGAGACATGCGCGGCTCGGCCGCGCGGGCGCGAGCAAGACACCACCCGGGGAGGTTCGACCCCATGTGCGGGACGGACCTCCCCGGGTGGTGTCTTGCTCGCGAAGTTCCTCGCGCCCCTGAGGGTTACCGCTTGAGGGAAAGTGCGGCAAGCACCGTGCAGGCAGTCGCGGCCACGGCCGAGAAGAGGGTGACCGCGGGCAGGATGCCCAACTGCTGGGCGAGGAGGCCGACGCCGACGATCGGCAGGGAGCTGCCGAGGTAGACGATCACCCACAGGGCGCTCAACTCACTGCCCCGCCGTGCCGGGTCCATCGCGGTGACCGCCCGGGTGAACAGGGTCCGGAACGCGACACCCTGTGCGGCGCCGCCCAGCACGCTCCCCAGGAACAGCAGCGCCGGGGCATGCGCCCAGCCCGCGACCACCACGAGTACCAGGCCCGCCGCCAGACCGGTCATCCCCAGCGCCGGCACCGCCCTGCTCCGGGTCGGCCGGGCCAGCAACTGCGCCGCGGCGGAAGCCGCCAGCAGGAGCGCCGCCACCGCCGCGCCCGCCAGCGGGGCGGTGGTGTGCAGCAGCTTCGCCGCATAGCCCGGGGCCAGGCTCAGGTACACGCCGAAGACCGCGTAGCTGGTGAATCCCGTCCCCGCCGCCAGCAGGAACTCGCGCCGTCCGGCCCGCGGCAGGCTCAACGCCCGGGGCCGGAGCGAGATCTGAGTGCGTGTCACCGGCTGCCGCTCGGGCTGCCCGGGGAAGCGCGGGTGGAGAACCGCCAGCGGCACGCACAGCACCAGCAGCGCCGCCGCGTGCAGCAGGAACGGCAGCAGTACGACCTCGCCGGGGGAGGCCGCCCGGGCCAGCGCCGCGCCCAGCAGGGGGCCGAGGGCCACGCCGCCCGCGCTGGCCGCCAACGTCAGCTTCGCGGCGAGGGCCTGACGGTCCGGCAGCAGATCGCTGAGCGCCGCGCCGGCCGCACCAGTGGCCAGGCCGACGGCGATGCCCTGCACCGCGCGGCCCAGCGCGAGCTGCCCCAGGCCGCCCGCGGTCGCGAACACGGTGTCGCCCAGCGCGGCCAGCGCCACGGCGGGCAGCACCATGGCCCGGCGCCCCAGCTGGTCCGACCAGTGGCCGACCGCCGCCAGCACCGGCACCAGGGCGAAGACGTAGACGGAGAACAGCAGCGTGGTGTCGACGGGCGTCAGGCCCATCCGTCGCTGCAGCTCCGGGTAGAGCGGCGTGGCCAGGTTGGCTCCCGTCAGCAGCAGGAGCAGCACGGCCACGGTCAGGCCCACGCGGACGCCGCGCAGGGCGTTCCAGCGGCTCAGGGCCGGCGTACGGAGGAACTCGCGCGGGGCGAGCTCGGGCGGGAGCAGGGCTTCGGAAAGCCGCGTCCCGGCAGGGGACAGCGCCATGGCAGGGGTCTCCTGGCGTACGGGCTCCGGGCAGGCCCGGCGGGGTGTGCCGGGGACGTCCGGGTGGAGCGGTGGTTCGGTCGTTGACGTGGGCGTTCGCGCCGGGGTGTGGCACGGGCCGCCCAGCGGAGGATACGGCCTGCCGCTGCGTCGGAGGAAAACGGCCCCGCCGCGCTACGCTCGGGCTTGAGTCAGGGTGTGAGCTGCGCAACAGCGTGGCGCGGAGGCAAGGGCAGGGTCGTCATGGCGGATCGCAGGCGCAGGGGCAGCGGGACGGACGCGGGGACCCCGCTCCCCGCCGAGCTCGGTCTGGAGGAGCTGTACGGGACGCCCGAGGAGCTGGAGACCGAGGAGGAGGACCTGGTCGTCGTGCCCCCGGTCCGACTGCCCGCCGAGGCCGAGCTGGCCGCGGCGGCCCGGACGGCGCCGCTGCTGGAGCTGGCGGTCCGGCTGGCCCGCTGGGTGGCGCCGGAGAAGCCGGTGGACGAGTGGGGCGAGCTGGGCGCCGAGCAGGAGGCCACGGCCGCCCGAGAGCTGGGCCTGCACCTGACCGACGCGGGCGAGCTGGAGCAGCCCTGGTCGCTGGCCGTGGACCTGGGCCTGGTCGCCGTCGAGGGCGAGCCCGAGGCGGCCCGTCCCGGGCCTGCCCTGGAGGCGCTGGAACAGGCCGACCCGGAGACCGTGCTGGACCTCTGGTTCACCGCCGCCACCGTCGTCGCCGGGACGACCGTGGACGCCGCCGTGGAGGACGCGGAGCTGGAGGAGGAGGCCGTCGAGGCCGCCATCGCCTCCGCGACGGGCCAGAACGGCGAGACGGAGGAGGACGAGGAGTCCGAGGAGGAGTACGCCCGGGCCGAGGAGCGCCGCGAGGAGACCCAGGCCCTGCTCGACGACGCCCTGCAGACCCTCTACGAGACGCGGGCCTTCGCCGAGGACACCGCCGCCGAGACGCTGCCGCTGGGGGTGCTCGCCGCCCTCCTCGTCGTCCCGGACGGCGAGGAGCCGGACGAGGAGATGCTCGGCGAGATCACCGAGGTCATGATCACCCTGGACCCGATGCTCCAGGACCTCGCCGCCGTCGGCATGCTCGACTACTCGCCGATCGACCCCGCCCTCTTCGAGGAGACGGACGAGGGCGAGCTGGAGGCCGAGCTCGACGACACCGACGTGGCGCGCTTCGGCCAGGTGCGGCTGACCGACCTGGGCCTGTTCGCGGTCCGGGAGTGGCTGCTCGAGGACGGCTACGACGCCCCGCTGATCGGCGAGCACGCGGAGGGCACCGCGCAGGAGCTGATGGAGTACCTGTGCGGCAGCTCGAACGTGATGCCCGAGGCGGAGATCGAGGCATGGCTTTCCGGCCGCGAGCCGCAGGAGGCCGCGGCGGCCCTGCTGGAGGCCTCCCGGGGAGCCGACATCACCGCCCCGATCCGCCGGCGCTTCACCGTGCTGGCGCTGGACCGCCTGGGCGAACCCGCGGAGCCCGCGGCCCGCGCGGTTCTGACGGACCCTCACCTCAACGGCGTGGCAGCCGCGTGGCTCACCGCGCGCGGCGCCGACGACCTGCCCGAGCCGAGCCAGGACATCCGCCTGTGGTCCTTCGTCGACGTGCTCGCGGGCCGGGCGATCACCGAGGCGCCGGACAACGACGCGGCGCGGAAGATGATCGCGGAAGCGTGGGTCGACGGCCCCGACGCCGCCTGGGTCGCGGACCTGTGGCGGGTCGACCACCCCTACACGACGCTCGTGCTGAACATGATCGGCGCCGCGCACCCGGACAAGGGCGTGGCCAAGCAGGCCCGCAAGGCCGCGTACAAGGCCCGCTCCGAGTCCAACGCGGGCAGGGCCCGCTCCTAGCAGCCGAAGACAGCGGCCCCGCCTCGGGGGGGCGCTGTCGCAGGGTGGTCACGAGTCGGTACGGCGGGGCCGACCGCCTGGCCCGGGGCCAGGGGTCTGTGCCACGCTGTGTCCCGCAATCGGGGGATATCCGGGGACCGCGTGGGGGTGCAGCCGCGATGAGCGACGGCGAGATCTACTTCAGCAACAACTACCGCGACCTGTGCGAGCAGAACGGCACCGGCGCGGGCTTCCAGTTCGAGTTCTCCTGCGCGCGCTGCTACGACACCTGGCGCTCCGCCTTCCGCCCCTACACCGCCGGCCGGGTCACCGGCTGGGTGGACCGCGCGGTGTCCAGCGCCTGGGGCGCGTTCGGGCGGGCGGGGAGCGAGGCCAGCAGCGCGCTGGGCGGGATCGTCGGCGCCAACTGGGGCCCGGCGAAGGACAACGCGTTCAAGGACGCCGTCCACGACGCGGCCGCGCACTTCAACCGCTGCCCCCGCTGCACGCACTACGTCTGCGGCCGCTGCTGGAACGCCGGGCAGGGCCTGTGCCTGAACTGCGCGCCGGACACCGCCGCCGAGGTCGCGGCCGCCGCGCAGCGCGGGCTCAACGACGCCGCCTCGCAGAGCGCCTACGAGGCCGGCAGCTCGCGCGGCGCCGCCTACGACGTCAACCGGCCCACCCAGCTGGTCTGTCCGCAGTGCCGGACGGAGACGCACGGGGCCCGCTTCTGCCCCGGCTGCGGCTACCGGCTGGCACAGGAGGACACCTGCCGGTCCTGCAACGCCCAGCTGCCGCAGGGGGCGGCCTTCTGCCCCGACTGCGGCACCCGGCGCTGACGCGGCGTCAACCGACCACGTTCACCCGGAAATCGGTGACCGAGGGGCGGCTCCGCTGGAACGGGTCCTCGATGGTGAGCAGGCCGCCGGCGAGCGACATGCCCGGGCGGGCCGAGCGGGAGACCGCGAGGTGCGCGGACTCGAACTCGTCCCGCCACACCACCGGTGCGCCCGGGTAGGTGCACGACAGCGTGGACTGCCCCCGGCCGGTCAGCGTGCAGCGGTACGGCAGCGGGCGGGCCCAGGAGGTCAGCGCGGGGGCCACGGCGGTCACCGTGACGGGCCCGGTGTACTCGTTGGACGGCCCGGCGTTGTGGAACAGCAGCCCGAAGTCCAGCACCTCCCCGGGCCTGGCCTTCAACGGCCCGTACGGGGTGGCCCGCAGGTCGACCTCCGGGTCCCCGGTCACCACGTCGTAGCGGGCCGTGGCCTGGTCGTCGCCGCTGTACGCGGTGACGTCGCAGTGCTCGACGGAGTGCGGCGCGACGGTGGCGGCGAGCCTGAGCCGCAGTTGGGTGCGGACGAAGGCCCCCGGTTCCAGCCCGGCCGGGACGGTCCAGGACACGCCGCCGGTGAAGTGGGTCAGTGTGTCGTCCCCCGGACCGGCCGGACGGATGTCGGTGGGGACGAAGTTGTGCACCACGACCTGCGTCGGCTCGGTGGTCGGGCTGCTCCCGTGGTTGCGCACCAGCACCCCGAGGGTGCGGGCGCCGCCCGGGGCCATGGGACTCGCGTCCCAGCTGAGCCGGACGGCGAGCCGGTCCCCGTCCTGGGCTGCGGGCGGTGGTGAGCAGTGGTAGGGGTCCGGGCCCGCGGCGCGGGCCTGCCCCGGCAGCGGCAGGGCCAGGCCCAGCAGGGTTGCCAGGACGGCGAGATGACGGCGGATCAGGCGACGGGACGGTGGGGTCGGTGTGGTCGGCAGCACATCGTCACTGTGCGTGCGCCGGTCTGCGCGGGGCGGCGCGGCACGCCCGTTCCGCCGCCCAGTCGCCCGTACGGCGTACCCGCCTCCCGGAGTCCGGTGCGCGGCGGGGGCCGGACTCCGTAGGGTTCCGTAGGGTGGGTCCGACCGAGGGAGGGGCTGGGGCGTGGAGCAGGACCTGATGCGCGAGCTGGCCGCCGCCGACCTGGGCGCGCTCGGTGAACGCGGCTTCCCCGTCTTCGCGGCGACGGCCGCCGGGGTGACCGGGACGGTGCTGTCCTCCTGGGAGCGCCACGGCCCGTCCCTGGTGCGGCTGGTGCTGGCGGCGGGGGACGCGCTGGCCGGGGACGGCCCGTGGCTGGAGGTCCGCACGGCGGACGAGGCGGCGGAGCTGCCGGAGCACCCCCTGCCCGACGTGATCGAGGACGAGCGGGACCGGCTGCGCGAGCACGCGGGGATCACTGACGAACGGGGCTTCGCGGCCGAGGAGCCGCGGGGCGCGGTGCTGCGGGTGGACGGCGTCCCCTACCCGGTGCGGCTGCGCCGGGAGGGCCCGTTGTGGGCGGCGCGGCTGCGGCTGCGCGGGGTGTCGCTGACGGTGGCGGGCCGTGGAGTCGCGTACGGGGACGTCGAGTTGGCCGAGGTGGGGGATCTGGAGCCGTTCGCGGTGGGGCGGCAGGAGCTGCTGGTCCGGCTGCGGGAGCGCCGGCGTCGGGCGCCGGCCGAGCCGCCGCCCGACGAACCGCTGGGCTTGGACGCGCACCGGCGGCTGGTGGACTACTGCGTCGCGCACGCCCTGCGGGTCGAGGCGGTGACGGAGCATCAGGAGCGCGAGGACCTGTGGGAGCGCGCGGTACGCCAGCAGATGCGGCTGGCGGGGGAGGACCGCGAGGCGGCGGACGAGGCGGTGTCCTCGCTGGTCAGCCAGATGATCGCGCTCGCGCTGAGCGAGACGTGGTTCCCTGCGGGGCCGGAGGGGGAGCGGGCCCGCGACGAGAGCATCCGCTTCACCGCGTTCGCGAGCGAGGTCCCCAGCGCCCCCGCGCAGCGCGCGTGGCGCACCGACGCCGACCCCGAAGCCTGGCTCACCCTCTGGCGCCGCTGGCGGGGGCGCTAGCCCCCGGACCCCCTGGCGGGGCGTTGCCCCTGGCGGGGCGTTGTCCTTGGCGGGGCGTTGTCCTTGGCGGGGCGTTGTCCTTGGCGGGGCGTTGTCCTTGGCGGGGCGTTGTCCTTGGCGGGGCGTTGTCCTTGGCGGGGCGTTGTCCTTGGCGGGGCGTTGTCCTTGGCGGGGCGTTGTCCTTGGCGGGGCGTTGCCCCTGGCGGGGCGTGGGTGTCCTGGCTGCGACTCCGTCATCGGAGCAAGGCCGCCGGAGGCGGGCCTGCTTGCGGGCGTACGGAGCCGGTGCGCGGCGTGCTCGGGGCGGGTCACCTGGGCCGGAGGCGGAGTTGGAGCATGGCGAGGACCCGCTGCTCCGGGCTGGTGAAGTCGAGGCCGGTGAGGTGTTCGGCCCGGCGGAGCCGGTAGCGGAGGGTGTTGGGGTGGACGTGCAGGGCCTGCGCGGCCTCGCGGACGTCGCCGAAGGCGTCGAGCCAGGCCAGCACCGAGGCGGCCAACTGGCCGCCGCCGCGGGCATCGTGGTCCCGCAGCGCGTCGAGGCGGGGGTCGCGGACGGTCGGGTGGGCCTCCAGCAGGGCCAGTAGCTCGGCCAGCGCCACCTCCGCCTGGACGTCCGGCAACGCCGCGACCTGCACCGGAACCTGCCCGCTCGCCATGGCGTCCAGGATGCGGTCCGCCTCCGCCCGGGAGGAGGCCGCGCCGGAGAGGCCGGGCTCCAGGGCGCCGACCGCGCCCCGAAGGGGGAGGTGGAGGTGCCGGGTGGCCGCGTCGGCGACGTCCTGGGCCCAGCCGCGCAGCGTCGCGGGGGCGATGCCGCGCGGGAGTTCGGGCAGCAGGACGTAGACCCGGTCGTCCGCCGGGGCCACCAGCGCGCTGCGGTGGCGGGCCGCCGCGTGCACCGAGACCAGGCTGACCGTCTCGTCCCGGCTCAACTCGCTCGCCGCGCCCGGCAGGGCGAAGCCCAGCACGGCCGCCGGGCGCTTGGCGTCCAGGCCGACGTGGGCGGCCAGGGTCTGCGGGGAGGTGGTGCCCTGCAGCAGGCCGGACAGCAGGTTCTGGGTCAGCCGCAGCTCCGAGCTCAACTCCCGCCGCCGACGCACCAGATGCAGCGCGGCCACCCGGGCCGCGCCCAGCAGCGCCTGATCCGCGCGTTCGGCCAGCGGGGCGGCGCCCTCCTGCACCCAGATGGTGCCCAACTGCCGCTCCCCGGACCGGATCGCCACGACCAGCCGGCGCCGCAGGCCCAGCTCCGGATGCGCGTCAATGGCCACCACCCGCTCCCCAGCGCGCAGTTGCTGGAAGACGCCCCACTCGCGCAGCTTCGACAGGTAGGGCTCCGGGCCCTGCCAGCCCAGGATGGTCAGCCGGCGCAGGTCGTCGATCTCGTCCGAGTCGGAGGAGCGGGAATAGGCCAGGATCCGGTTGGCGGTGTCCTCGATCGAGACGATGCCGCCGGTCAGCACGGCCGTCGTCTGCGCCAGCGCGAACAGGTCGCCCTCCTCGCCGCCGGGCTCGACCTCCTCCACGCCGCGCGCGAACGCGGCCCGGACCAGCGCGTCCACGCGCTCCCAGCGGACGTCCGCGCCCACCGCCAGCAGGGCCACTCCGGCGTCCTCGGCGGCCTCCCGCAGCGCCTCGGCCTGGGCGGGGGAGTCGATGCGCAGCGCCACCGCCGCCGCGCCGCCGCGGGCCGCGGCCCGCAGCACCGGCAGCGCCGCGGCCCGGCCGCGCACCCCGATGGCCAGCACCAGCTCACCCGGACGGGCGCTCGGCGGATCCGACGGGTCCAGCAGTGCCACGTCCGACACCTCGACGTCCAGTCCGCGCGGCGCGCCCTGCAGTTCCAGCACCGGTTCGCCCAGGGACATCAGCAGCTGACGCAGGCTCAGACCCAGGACCGGCCCCTCGTCCGGCGCAGTTGCGGCGTCCGGGTGATTGTCCGGTCGAACAGGGTCCATGGGGCGATCCTATGCAGCTGGACAAATACCTGTCCCGGTCCGCGGGCCTAGCGTGAGCACTGCGGGCAACCACGCCCGCGTCAGGCCTCAACGAGGAGAGCGCGCGTGATGGACGCTGTGACCCAGATCCCCGCGCCGGTCAACGAGCCGGTGCACAGCTACGCCCCCGGCAGCCCGGAGCGCGCGCGGCTGGAGGCGGAGCTGAAGCGTCTCGGCGAGCAGGAGCCCGTCGAGCTGACCATGACCATCGGCGGAGTGCGCCGCCTCGGCGGCGGCGAGCCCATCGACGTGGTCCAGCCCCACAACCACGCCGCCCGGCTCGGCACCCTGCGCAACGCCACGGTCCAGGACGCGAAGGACGCCGTGGACGCGGCCCTCGCCGCCGCCCCCGCCTGGCGCGCCCTCTCCTTCGACGACCGCGCCGCGATCTTCCTGCGCGCCGCCGACCTCCTGTCCGGCCCCTGGCGCGAGACCCTGGCCGCCGCCACCATGCTCGGCCAGTCCAAGACCGCGCAGCAGGCCGAGATCGACACCCCCTGCGAGCTGGTCGACTTCTGGCGCTTCAACGTCCACTTCGCCCGGCAGATCCTGGCCGAGCAGCCGATCTCCAGCCCCGGCGTGTGGAACCGCACCGACCACCGGCCGCTGGAGGGCTTCGTCTACGCGATCACGCCCTTCAACTTCACCGCCATCGCCGGCAACCTGCCCACCGCGCCCGCGCTGATGGGCAACACGGTGGTCTGGAAGCCGTCCCCCACCCAGCAGTTCGCCGCTCACTACCTGATGCAGCTGCTGGAGGAGGCCGGGCTCCCCAAGGGCGTCATCAACATGGTCACCGGCGACGGCCTGGCCGTCTCCGAGGTGGCGCTCAAGCACCCGGACCTGGCGGGCATCCACTTCACCGGCTCCACGGCCACCTTCCAGCACCTGTGGCAGCAGGTCGGCCAGAACATCGCCGGCTACCGCTCCTACCCGCGGATCGTCGGCGAGACCGGCGGCAAGGACTTCCTGGTCGCCCACCCGTCCGCCGACCCCGCGGTGCTCAAGACGGCGATGACCCGCGGCGCGTTCGAGTACCAGGGCCAGAAGTGCTCGGCGCTGTCCCGCGCCTACGTCCCCGCCTCGCTCTGGTCCGAGCTGCGTGAGGACTTCCGCAACGAGGTCGAGTGGCTGACCATGGGCGACGTCACCGACCTGGCCAACTTCATGGGCGCCGTCATCGACGAGCGGGCCTTCGCCAAGAACAAGGCCGCCATCGACCGCGCCAAGGCCGACCCGAACGTCGAGATCCTGGCCGGCGGCGCCTACGACGACTCGGTGGGGTACTTCGTCCGGCCGACCGTGCTGGTCTGCTCCGACCCGGAGGCCGAGTACTTCCGCGACGAGTACTTCGGTCCGATCCTGGCCGTGTACGTCTACCAGGACGACCAGTACGAGCAGATGCTCGAGCAGATGGAGTCGGTCTCCACGTACGGTCTGACCGGCTCGATCATCGCCACCGACCGGGCCGCCGTGGCCCACGCGATGGAGAAGCTGCGCTTCGCCGCCGGCAACTTCTACATCAACGACAAGCCGACCGGCGCGGTCGTCGGCCAGCAGCCCTTCGGCGGCGCGCGCGCCTCCGGCACCAACGACAAGGCGGGCGCCGCGCAGAACCTGCTGCGCTGGACCTCGACGCGGTCCATCAAGGAGACCTTCGTCCCGCCGACGGACTACCGCTACCCGCACATGGGCTGACAACCCGTCAGCAGCGTGCCCCGGTCACCGCGCCCCCGCCTACTCCCCCGTTGCCGCGGGGGCGCGGCCTCATCTCCGTAGTTCAGTCCCACGCTCGGCAACCCCCTTTCCCGCCCTGTCCTTGGAGTGCCCGCATGCTCCGCGCCACGCTTCTGGCCGCCTCCCGCTCCCCGCAGTCCCGCAAGCTGATCGAGGCGCTGCCCCCCACCCGGGCCATCGTCAAGCGGTTCGTCGCCGGTGACAGCCTCGACGAGGCGGTCACCGTCACCGACGAACTGGTCGGCGCCGGACGCCGGATCACCCTCGACCACCTGGGCGAGGACACCAGCGACGCCGCCCAGGCGGCCGCCACCGCCGAAGCCTACGAGCACCTGCTCGCGGCGCTGAAGGAGACCGGCCTGGCGGACCGCGCCGAGGTGTCGGTGAAGCTGTCCGCGGTCGGTCAGTTCCTGCCCAGGGACGGCGAGCGGATCGCCCTGGAGAACGCGCGCCGCATCTGCGCCGCAGCGGCCGACGCGGGCACCACGGTGACCCTGGACATGGAGGACCACACCACCACCGACTCCACCCTGGGCATCGCCCGCGAACTGCGCCGCGACTACCCGTGGTTGGGCGTCGTGCTGCAGGCCTACCTGCACCGCACCGAGGCCGACTGCGCGGAGTTCGCCGCCGCCGGCTCGCGGGTCCGGCTGTGCAAGGGCGCCTACAAGGAGCCCGAGTCGGTGGCGTTCCAGAAGAAGTCCGAGGTGGACAAGGCCTACATCCGCTGCCTCAAGGTGCTGATGGCCGGGGAGGGCTACCCGATGGTGGCCTCCCACGACCCCCGCATCATCAGGATCGCCGGCCAGCTGGCGCAGTGGAACGGCCGCAAGAGCGACTCCTTCGAGTACCAGATGCTCTACGGCATCCGCCCCGAGGAGCAGCAGCGCCTCGTGGACGAGGGCGCCACCATGCGCATCTACCTGCCCTACGGGAACGAGTGGTACGGGTACTTCATGCGCCGCCTCGCCGAGCGCCCCGCCAACCTGGCCTTCTTCCTGCGGGCGCTGGCGACCCGGGACTGACCGGCACGAGCCGGATCGTCACCAGCTGACGGGCAGGGAGACCAGGCGGCGCATGGCGACGCCCTGGTCCCAGTCCAGGCCCGGGTCCGGGGCGGCCAGGCGCAGCCCGGGCAGACGCTCCGTCAGCACCTCCAGGGCGATCTCCAGTTCGGCCACGCCGAGTGCCCAGCCGACGCACCGGTGCGGCCCGTGGCCGAAGCCGAGGTGGGCGTTGCGCTGGACCCGGGTGATGTCGAAGCGGCGCGCGTCCTCGAAGGCGTCCTCGTCGAAGTTGGCGGAGGCCAGCAGCGGGATCAGCACCGAGCCCTCCGGCACGCGGGTGCCGGAGAGCTCGACGTCGGCCATGGCCATCCGCTCGAAGCTGGTGGTGGCCGCGGCGACGTAGCGGAGCACCTCCTCGACCGCGCTGGGGATCAACTCCGGCTTCCGGCAAAGCAGTTCCCACTGGTCCGGGTGGCGGGCGAAGGTGACCGCCATGTTCGGGATGATGTTCGAGGAGGCAATCGAGCCGCCGCCCAGGTGCACCCAGATCTGCGCGACCAGCTCCTCCTCGGTCAACTGGTCGCCCTCGTCGCGGGACTGGATCAGCGCGCTGGTGAAGTCGTCGCCGGGCTCGGCGCGCTTCGCGGCGACCAGCTCCGCGATGTAGGCGGTCACCTCGGCGAAGGCGGTCGCCTGCTCCTCGGGCGTGAACCGGCCGAAGGAGAGGATCACCGTCAGCCAGTGCATCATCCGCTCGACGTCGTGGGTGGGGACGCCGAACTTCTCGAAGATCAGCCGGGTGGGGAAGGGCGTGCCGAAGGCGGCCACGAAGTCCGCGGAGGTGGCGCCGTCCGCGGTCATCCGGTCCACCAGCTCGTGGGCGATCTCCCGGATCCGCGGCCGGTACCGGGCGACGGTGCCGGTGGTGAAGGCCTTGACGGTGAGCCGGTGCAGCCGGGTGTGCTCGGGGCGGTCCAGGTTGGTCATCAGGCCGGGCACCCGGGCGCCCTCCAGCAGCAGCGGCACCTCCGGGTCCATGCAGGCGGCGCGGCTGAACACCGGGTCGCTGAGCACGCGCTTGGTGTCCTCGTAGCGGGTCACCAAGTACGCCTCGCCGCCGGTGGACAGCCGCACCTTCGGCACCGGGCAGCTCGCGCGCAGCTCGGCGTAGGCGGACACGAAGTCGTCCGCGGGCGAGACGTCCTCGAAGGGGAAGACAGGCAGGTCGCCGCTCATGGCGCGCGCTCCGGTGGTCGCGGGGCCGGACAGGACGGCGACAGGCTGGCCCGCGCCGCTAAGGCCCCGCCAAAGGCCCCGCTCCGCGCCCGGTCCGCCCGGGTGGCGCCGGGAGCGGGGCGTGCCACCGTGGAGGGAGGGCGAGGACGAAGCACGGAGGACGCGCGATGTATGCCTACCTTCCGCCGATCGCCGCGAACAGCGAGGTCGACATCCCCCTCGGGCCCGAACGCTCGGGCCTGTCGCTGTCGCTCGCCCCGCAGGGGGCGACCGCGACGGTGACCGTCACCGGGCACGGCCCGGACGGGTGGGGCACGCCGGTGACGGTGACGCTGCTCGTGGACGGTCCCGGCTGGACGCATCCGCTGCCCGGGGCCGACGCCGTGGACAAGCTCCGGGTGCGCTCGACCGGCGCCCTGCTGGCGTGTGTCGTCGCGGACGGCTCGGGCTGAGTAGAGTCGGCACGTGCACTCCTGGCTGACGCGTCGTCAACGTCTGCTCCAGCGGCTGCGGCTGCGGCTGCTGCGGCTGCGCTGGTCCGGACACCCCGCCGCGGTGTTCGGCGTGATAGCCGGCGCGGCGGTCGCGGTGTCCTGGGTCGTCGGCCTGCTGGTGGACTGAACCGCGCCGGGTAACCGCGGACGGAGCCCTTCCGCTCGTGCGGCCGCCGCGCTAGAACAAGATCGTCAGACAGAGTGCGAGCCCGACCGACGGGGAACCAGGTGCCCGATCCCGCCTACCGCCTGCTGCGTACCGCAGCGGGACACAGCTACCTCCTGCGGACGGGGCCGCAGGAGACCCGTGCGCTGTTCGTCACCGCCCAGGGCGAGGCGCCCTACGGCTGGCAGCGCTACCGCCCCGGCGCGGACGAGGGCCGGATGCTGCTGGACGACCAGGAGTGGGTGCTGGGCAGTCCGGTCCTCGAGGAGCGCGAACTGCCCGACGCCGCGCCGCTGCTGCGGACCAGCCTGGCCCCGGTGCCGGAGTCGAGCGAGGAGCGGTTCGCCCAGATCACCACGGCGAGCGGCGTGGACTACCTGGTGGACCGCTCCCGTCGGCTGCTGTGGAAGCGGACTCCCGTGGGGGAGTGGCGCGTTGTGGACGGCGAGGTGCGGGAGCCGGTCGAGCTGGCGGCGCCGCTGACGCTGACGACGCCGGCCGGCGACGTCGAGGGCGCACGGGTGACCCGGGTCCGGCTGCGCAGCGTCACAGCGCAGCGGCCGCCGACTTGACCATGCCCTTGACCGTGCGCGAGTCGACGTAGTCGCCCAGCGCCGTCATCACCCACTCGCCGCTGAGCATGCGCACCAGCTTGCACATCATCACCCCGGTGCGCGGTTCGGCGTGGGTGAGGTCGAAGCGGACCAGCTCGGCGCCGGTGGCCGCGTCCACCAGGCGGCAGTAGGCCTTGGCCACGTCCGTGAACTTCTGCCCGGAGAAGGAGTTGACGGTGAAGACGAGACCGCTGACCTGGGGCGGCAGGCCCTGCAGGTGGACGTTGATGGTCTCGTCGTCGCCGCTGCCCTCGCCGGTGAGGTTGTCCCCGGCGTGCTGGATGGCCCCGTTGAAGCCCTGGAGGTGCATGAACCAGACCTTCTCCAGCTCCTTGCGGTGGGCGTCGAAGGCGATGACGGAGGCGTCGAGGTCGATGTTCCGCTTGCCGTAGGCGGGTTCCCAGCCCAGGCCCATGCGCACCGAGGAGAGGAAGGGCTTGCCGTCCTTCACCAGGGACACCGAACCGCCCTTGGTGAGTGAGACCTTGCCCTTGTCGAGGGTGACCCGCCCGGGAGCCGGAGCGGCGGCCGGAGCCGGAGCGGTGACCGGAGTCGGAGCGGGAGCGGTGAACGGAGCCGGGGCCTGCGTGGGGGCGGGCGTCGGCGGGGCCAGTGGGAAGTCGTCGGGCACGGCGGCGGGAGCGGCTGCCGCCGGCTCCTCGTCCACGCTGACGCCGAAGTCGGTGGCGATCCCGGCCAGGCCGTCCGCGTAGCCCTGGCCGATCGCGCGCAGCTTCCACGCGCCGCCGCGCCGGTACAGCTCGACCACGATCAGCGCGGTCTCGGTGGACAGCCGGGCGGGCGTGAAGGTGGCGACGACCGCGCCCGAGCCGGTGTCCCGGACGGTGGCCGTGGGCTCGGTCCCGGCGAAGGTGCCCTGGGTGTCGTCCAGGCTGGCGGTGACCACGACCTTCTCCACGTCCGCCGGCACAAGTCCGGTGTCCACCTGGATCCCTGACGGGGTGTAGCGCACCCCCGGCGCCTCGGGCGCGTTGTAGAAGACGAGGTCGGCGTCCGAGCGGACCTTGCCGTCCGGGCCGAGCAGCAGCGCCGACACGTCCAGCGCCTTCGGCGCGGCCACCTCCACGGTCAGCTGCGCGCGCTCGAGCGGCAGGTTGCCGCCGGAGGTGAGGACTGCGGACACGGTGGCCTCCCGGTGCCAGGTGGACTCGGCCGGTGCCGAGTGTCGGTCTGGCACCACCGTAGCGCCGGGAGGCGGCTCGTCAGGGGACCAATCAGGGGATCCGGATGTCAGGGCCTGGTCCGCGGGGAACGGGGGAAGTCGCAGTGGATCGGTGTGGGGGAGGCCCGGCCGGGGCTTCGCGTGACGGTGAACCCCGGTGCCGCTCGCGTCGGGGTCCGTCCGGCCCAGGGCCTGTCCGCGCACTGCCCGGTGACCGCCGTCGCGGTCAGGTCCACGTCCACCCGGCCGCGGACCAGGACCTGCTGACGCCCCGGACGGCCCTGGCCCGGGCGAGGTACGGTGCTGGTGCCCTGACCGGCCGGGTGCACCGGCCCGCGGACCCGGCAGGACACTCCCTAGGCCTCCGGCCGGGAGCCGGCCCAACCGGAGGCGGCGCCCCCGTCCGTCACGGCATGGCGTGACGGGGACTCACCAACTCGCTGACGAGGAGACCGAGCAGTCATGGAACCGGTGCTGAGCCACGACCCGCGCACGGGCGAGCCGCGCAAGGAGGTCGGCGTCGAGGCGGACGCCGCCGCCGTGGACGCGGCGGTGCGCGCCGCGCACTCCACGCTGGAGGCGCTCGCGGACCGCCCGCGCCGCGCGGCCCTGCTGCGCGCCGCCGCCGAGACGGTCGAGGCCCGTGCGGAGCGGCTGATCGCCGCCGCCGACGCGGAGACCGCACTGGGCGTCCCCCGGCTGACCGGTGAACTCGCCCGCGTCGCCTATCAGTTCCGCTTCTTCGCCGGCATCGTCGAGGACGGCTCCTACCTCGGTGTGGTCCGCGACGCGGCCGACCCGTCCGCCGTCCCGCCCCGGCCCGAGCTGGCCCGCTGGAAGGTCCCGCTGGGCGCCGTCGCCGTCTTCGCGGCCTCCAACTTCCCCTTCGCGTTCAGCGTCCCCGGCGGGGACACGGCCAGCGCGCTGGCCGCGGGCTGCCCGGTCGTCGTCAAGGCCCACCCCGACCACCCGGAGACCAGCGAGCTGGCGGCCGCCGCGATCCGCGACGCCGCCGCCTCGCTGGCCCTGCCCGCGGACGTGCTCACCCTGGTCCACGGCCGCCAGGCCGGGGTGGACCTGGTCCAGCACCCGCTGATCTCGGCGGTCGGCTTCACCGGCTCGATCCCGGGCGGGCGCTTCCTGTTCGACCTGGCCGTCTCGCGTCCCGTGCCGATCCCCTTCTACGGCGAGCTGGGCAGCCTCAACCCGGTCCTGGTCACCGAGCGGGCGGCCACCGAGCGGGCCGAGGAGATCGCGACCGGGCTGGTCGGCTCCTACACCCTGGGCCTGGGCCAGTTCTGCACCAAACCCGGCCTGGTCCTGGTCCCGGCCACGGCGGACGGGGACAAGCTGGTGCAGGCGGCGGCCGACGCAGCGTCAGCCGTCGCCCCCGGCACGCTGCTCGACGCCCGGATGCGCGAGCACTTCCTGTCCGGCTTCGCGGCCCGCGCCGCGCAGAGCGGGGTGCGCACCCTGGTCCCGGCGGCTGCCGCGCCCACCGAGGACGCGCCGCAGGCCGTCCGGCCCGGACTGCTGGAGGTGGACGCCGCCGACTTCGACGGCGAGCTGCCCGAGGAGTGCTTCGGCCCGGTCTCCGTCCTGATCCGCTACCGCGACACGGGCGACGTCGAAGCGGTCCTGGCGCGCCTCGGCGGCAACCTCACGGCCACCCTGCACGCCGAGCCCGACGAGCCCGAGGCCGCCGCCTGGCTGTCCCGCCTGGCCCGCTTCGCGGGCCGCGTCCTCTTCGGCGGCTGGTCCACCGGTGTCGCCGTCGCCCCCGCCATGACCCACGGTGGCCCCTACCCCTCCGCCACCTCCGCGACCACGTCGGTCGGCGGCTCCGCGATCGACCGCTGGCTCCGCCCGGTCACCTTCCAGACCGTCCCGCCGCACCTGCTCCCCGCCGAGCTGCGCTGACGCGGGTCCGCCAGGCCGCACGCCCCGCCCCCGGCGGGGCGTGCACAATGATCCCCATGGCTGACCTGACGCGTGCCGAAGCGGTGGAACGACGACGCCTGCTGGAGGTCCGCTCCGCGGAGGTGGAGCTGGACCTGACGCGGGGGGAGGAGGTGTTCGCCTCCCGGACCGTGATCCGGTTCGGCTGCAGCACCCCCGGCGCGGGCACCTTCCTCGACGTCAAGCCGCGCACCCTGCACGGCATCGTGCTCAACGGCCGGGCCCTGGACCCCGCCGCGCTCAGCGACGGGCGGTACCCGCTCACCAGCCTCGCCGCCGACAACGAGCTCGTGGTCGAGGCGGACATGGCCTACTCGCACACCGGCGAGGGCATGCACCGGTACACGGACCCCGCCGACGGCGAGGCGTACGTCTACACGCAGTCCTTCCTCGACGACGGCCCCCGCGTCTTCGCCGCCTTCGACCAGCCCGACCTCAAGGCCCCCTACCAGCTGACCGTCAACGCCCCCGCCGGGTGGACGGTCGTCGGCAACGGCGAGGCCGTCTCCCGGCCCGCCGAGGGGGAGGCCGGTCGCTGGGCGTTCACGCCCACCCAGCCGATCAGCAGCTACCTGGTCAGCGTCGTCGCCGGCCCGCTGCACAGCGTGCTCTCCGAGCACGACGGCATCCCCCTCGGCCTGCACTGCCGCCGCTCGCTGGCCGCGCACCTGGACGCCGACGCCGAGGAGATCCTGGAGACCACCCGGCGCAGCTTCGACCACTACCACCGGATCTTCCGGCAGCGGTACCCCTTCGGCAGCTACGACCAGTGCTTCGTCCCGGAGTTCAACGCCGGCGCGATGGAGAACCCCGGCTGCGTGACCTTCCGCGACGAGTTCGTCTTCCGCTCCCAGGTCGCCGACACCGAGCGCGAGGAGCGGGCCATCGTCGTCGCCCACGAGATGGCGCACATGTGGTTCGGCGACCTGGTCACCATGCGCTGGTGGGACGACCTGTGGCTGAACGAGTCCTTCGCCGAGTACATGGCCTACCAGGTCGTGGCCTCCTCCACCCGCTGGACCGGCGCCTGGACCGGCTTCGCCGCCGACCGCAAGAACTGGGGCTACGCCGCCGACCAGCGGCGCTCCACCCACCCCGTCGCCCCCACCGAGGTCGAGGACACCGCCGCCGCGCTGCAGAACTTCGACGGCATCTCCTACGCCAAGGGCGCGGCCGTGCTGCGCCAACTCGTCGCCTGGCTGGGCGAGAAGGCGTTCCTGGAGGGGGTCAACCGCCACTTCGACCAGCACGCCTTCGGCAACGCCACGCTGCACGACCTGCTCGAGGCCCTCGCCGCCGCCAGCGGCCGGGACGTCCACGGCTGGGCCGAACGGTGGCTGCGCACCAGCGGCGTCGACACGCTGCGGCTGACGGACGGTCAACTCCTGCACGACTCCGCCGACGGCGTGCGGCGCCCGCACCTGCTCAGCACCGCGGGATACACGCGCGACCTCGAAGGCCGGCTGGAGCGGACGGCCCGCACCTCCCTCGAACTCCCCGCCACCGACGAGCCGGTGGCGCTCGACGCGGCCGGGGGTGCCGACCTGCTCGTCCTCAACGACTCCGACCTCGCCTACGCCAAGACCCGCCTGGACGAGAAGTCGTGGCAGGCCGTCACCGCCGCGCTGGCCGAGGTCCCCGACGAGTCCGCGCGCGCCGTGCTGTGGACGGAGGCACGGGACCGGGTCCGCGACGGCGAGCTGGCCCCCGGCGCCTTCCTCGACCTCGTGGACCGCCACCTGCCCGGCGAGCAGTCCGTGCACCTGGTCCAGTCCGTGCTCGGCTTCGCCCAGCAGACCGTGGCCGACCAGTACCTGCCGCCTGCCGCACGACCCACCGCGCTCGCCGGACTGGCCCGGCTCTGCCGGGCGCTGCTGCGCCGCACCGAGGGCGACCTGACCGACAGCGGCCTGCGCCTGATCGCCGTCCGTGGCCTGATCGCCGCCGCGGGATCCCCCAGCGACGTCGCCGAGCTGCAGCAGTGGCTGGCCGAGGGAACCGTCCCCGGCGGCCCCGAGCTCGACCCGGACCTGCGCTGGCAGTTGCTGCTCCGGCTCACCGTGCTGGGCGGCGCGGGGGAGTCCGAGATCGCCGCCGAACTGGCCCGCGACCCCTCCACCACCAGCGAGGAGGGCGCCGCGCGGTGCCGGGCGGCGCTGCCGACCGCCGAGGCGAAGGAGGCCGCCTGGCAGGCGATGTTCCACGGCGAGCTGTCCAACTACCTCCTCGGCGCCACCGCCCAGGGCTTCTGGCAGCCCGAACAGGCCGAACTGGTGCACCCGTTCGTGCCCCGCTTCTTCGCCGACGCGGTGCCCGCCGCCGACCGGCGCGGCCCGGCGGTGGCCCGCCTCCTCGCCCGTAACGGCTTCCCGTCCCAGGCCGCCGAGCCCGCCACGGTCGCCGCCGCCGAGGAGTGCCTGGCCCGCACCGACCTCACCGCCGCGCTGCGCCGCGGCCTGGACGACCAGCTCGACGAACTGCGCCGCGCCGTCCGCGCCCGCGCGCTGGAAGGGAACTGACGCCGTGTCCGACGCCCATGCCCCGGTCCCGGCCCAGGTCATACACGTCCGCGGCCCGGTCCTGGTCGGCCCGGAGGAGGTCCGCGACGAGCTGTGGGTGCTCGACGGCCGGATCACCTTCACCCGGCCCACGGCTCCCGCCACCGCCACGGTGACCGGCTGGACCCTGCCCGGCCTGGTCGACGCCCACTGCCACGTCGGCCTGGACGCCCACGGCGCGGTGGACGAAGCCACCAGCGAGAAGCAGGCCCTGACGGACCGTGACGCCGGCACCCTGCTGATCCGCGACGCCGGCTCCCCGGCCGACACCCGCTGGATCGACGACCGCGAGGACCTGCCCCGGATCATCCGTGCCGGCCGCCACATCGCCCGCACCCGCCGCTACATCCGCAACTTCGCCCACGAGATCGAACCCGGCGACCTGGCGGCCTACGTGCGCCGGGAGGCCCGCGCCGGGGACGGCTGGGTCAAGCTGGTCGGCGACTGGATCGACCGCGAGACCGGCGACCTGGCCCCCAGCTGGCCCCGCTGGGCCGTCGACGAGGCCATCGCCGCCGCACACGAGGAGGGCGCCCGGGTCACCGCGCACTGCTTCGCCGAGTCCTCGCTGCGCGACTTGGTGGAGGCGGGCATCGACTGCGTCGAGCACGCGACGGGACTGACGGAGGAGACCATCCCGCTCTTCGCCGAGCGGGGCGTGGCGATCGTGCCCACGCTGGTCAACATCGCCACCTTTCCGAAGATCGCGGCCTCCGGCGAGGCCAAGTTCCCCCGCTACGCGGCCCACATGCGCGACCTCCACGCCCGCCGCTACGACACGATCGCGGCGGCGCACGAGGCGGGCATCCCCGTCTTCGTCGGCACGGACGCCGGTGGCTCCCTGCCCCACGGCCTCGTCGCGGACGAGGTCGCGGAACTGCACAAGGCCGGGCTGTCCCGGGTAGAGGCCCTCGCGGCGACGACCTGGCACGCCCGGGAGTGGCTCGGCCGCGAGGGCATCGCTGAGGGAGCCCCCGCGGACCTCGTCCTCTACCCCGCCGACCCCCGCGCGGACCTGTCCGTCCTCTCCGCCCCCCTCGCAGTCATCCTCAAGGGCAACCTGATCACCGGCCGCTAGTCGCAGCCCCCTCAGGGGCGCGAGGCTGCAGCCATGCGCGGCTCCGCCGCGTGGGCGCGACCAGCCCACCAAGCACGGGCGCCTGTCCGGCAGCCGGGGCCGGTTCTCCCTGAGCGCTGCACGTCGCAGCGACGCTGGGAGGCGCAGCCTCCAGGGGCGCGAGGAACTGCGCGAACAACACCCCACTCGGGGAGGTCCGGCCCGTTGAGGCGGCCGGACCTCCGTGGGCGGGGGTGTTGCTCGCGCAGTTCCTCGCGCCCCCTGAGGGGCTTCTGTCGGAGCGTCAATCTGCCCCTCCGCCGGGGCTTTCCTCGCTACGCTCGGCGCATGATGCGCAGCAACCTGCTCGAGCGCGAAGCGGAACTCCGCAGCGCCCGGGCCGCGCTGGACCGGCTGGCGCGGGGCTCGCGGGCCGCGTCCGTCGGGGACCGGCTGCTCGTGGTCACCGGTGCGGCGGGTCTCGGGAAGACCAGCGTGCTGGCCGCCGTGCGCGAACTCGCGCACGAGCGCGACCTCATGGTGCTCGCCGCCCGCGGTGGCGAGCGTGAGGCCAACAGCGCCTTCCACGTCGTGCGCGGGCTGCTGCGCCCCCTGCTCGCGGACGCGGACGAGGCCGGGGTGCGGGCCCTCCTCGGTGACTGGCAGGAGATCGTCGGCCCCGCCGTCGGGCTCGCCGCGCCCGAGGGCGCCGCGCCGCCCGACCCGCAAGGTGTGCGGGACGGCCTGGACTGGGTGGTCACCAACCTCGCCCACGCCCGCGGGCCGCTCGTCCTCGTCGTCGACGACGCGCACTGGGCCGACCCCCACTCGCTGTCCTGGCTCGCCGCGTTCGCCTCCCGCCTCGCGGACCTGCCGGTGCTGCTCGCCGTCGCCTACCGGCCCGCCGAACTGCCGGACTGGGCCGAGGCGTTCCGGGCCATGCCCGGGGACAACGGGGTGCGGCCGCTGGGGCTGGAGCCGCTCAGCCCCGAGGCCGTGGCCGAGCTCTGCGCCCGCTTCTACGCCGACAGCCGGCAGCGCGTGGACGAGGCCTTCGGACGCGAGGTGTGGGCGGTCACCGGCGGGAACCCCTTCGAGACCGTCGAACTCGTCGCCAAGGCCCGCGATCGCGGGATCGCCCCCGCGGAGGCGGCGTGGCCGGCGCTGCGCCGCATCGCGCAGGCCACCCAGGGCCGCGGGCTGGTCGAACGGATCGAGCAACTGGGCGGAGCGGCGGTCCAGTTGGCCTGGTGCGTGGCCGTCCTCGGCATCGCGACCCCGCTCGAGCTGGCCGCCCAGGTCGCGTCCCTGTCCCGCGCGGACGCCGAGGAGGCAGCCGAGAGACTGCGCCGGGCCCGGGTGCTGACGGGAGGGCAGGTACTGGAGTTCATCCACCCCCTCGTCGCCAGCAGCGTCTACGGCGCCATCCCCGACGAGCTGCGGACCGGCCTGCACGAGCGAGCCGCGTGGATCCTGGTCGAGACCGGCCGCAGTCCGGTCGTCGTGGCCCGGCACTGGCTCGAGGTGGAGCCGACCGGGAACCCCGACGTCGTCAGCCAACTGCGCGCCGCCGCCGGGATGTTCATGCAGGCCGGCGCGCCCGACGCGGCCCAGCGCTGCCTGCGCCGGGCCGTGGCCGAACCGCCGCCGGACGAGCTGCGCGCCCAGGTGCACTTCGAGCTCGGCAGCTCCACCCTGCTCTACGATCCCCAGGCCACCGTGGACGAGCTGCGCGAGGCCCTGGCCCAGCCGGACCTCTCGCCGGAGCTGCACCTCGGCGCGAGCGTCCTGCTGGCCCAGTCCCTCGCGCACAGCAACCGGCTGTCCGAGGCGGCAGCCTGCATGGCGCGGGAGGCCGCCCGCGCGGCCCGGCCGGACCACCGGTTGCGGCTGGAGGTCTGGGAGTTCATGTGGTGCGCCTTCGACGCGCACGAGCAGGACTCCGAGGCGCGCTCGCAACGCCTTGCCGACCTGGCCCAGTTGCTGGAACTGGAGCACCCCGGCGGCCCGCCGGACACGGCCACCCGTTACGTCTGGGGCCTGCGCGCCTGGGACGCCACCGTCCGTGGGGAGGACCACGCGACCGCACTGCGCTACGCGGACCTGGCCCTGCAGGGCTCCGGCCTGAGCTGGGCGGACCCCGAATGGGGCTTCGAGGTCCCGGTGCTGACGGCGCTCGTCCACATGTTCGCCGACCGCCCCGAGCGTGCCGTCGCGCTCTTCGCCGAGGGGATAGCGGAGTACGAACGCGCGGGCTGGCGCGGGGCGCACCTCGCCTTCGCGCACACCATCCTCGGCTACGTGCACTACCGCAGCGGCGACTTGGCGGACGCTGAGCGCGAGGCCCGCACCGGACTGGACATCGCGGACCGCGTGGGCGAGGGACTGCCCGTCCACTGGTACGCCACCGGCACGCTGATCGCCGTCCTCGTCGCTCGGGGCAAGGTCGCCGAGGCCTCCGAGTACGCGGACGCCTACCGGTTCCAGGCGCCGTTCTCCAACGCGGTCACCTTTCCCGACTCGCAGACGGTCCTCGGCGCCCTGCTCCAGGCGGCGGGCGACCCGGCGGGCGCGGAGGCGGTGCTGCGCGACACGGGCGCCCGCCTGGACCGCCGGGGCATGCGCAACCCGGGCTGGAGCCCGTGGCGCCGCGTGCTCGCCAACGTCCTCGTCGGGGAGGGACGTTCCGGCGAGGCACGGGAACTGGCCCGGGAGTCCCTGCGCTACGCCGAGCGCTTCGGCACCGCGTCCGCCCGTGGCGCCGCCCACCTGGCCGTGGCCGAGACCCTGCCCGCGAACGATCCGGCCCGGCTCGACCACCACCAGCGCGCCGCCGACCTGCTCGCCACCGCACCCGCCCCCTACGAGCGCGCCCGCGCCCAACTCGCCCTGGGACTCGCCCTTCGGGCGGCCCCCGGGCGGGAGAAGGACGCCGACGTCGCGCTGCGCCGGGCCCTGGACACGGCCGAGTCCGTCTCCGCGGAACCCCTGGCCGAGGCGGCCCGGCAGGCGCTCGGGTAGCCGGGCGGAGGGCTGCTCCGTATGGGCTAGGCTCCTGGCATGTCTGCGCGTCCCCTGAGTGAGATCGTCGAGACCGGGTGGGCGAAGGCCCTGGCGCCCGTGGAGGGGCAGATCGCCGCGATGGGGGAGTTCCTGCGCGGCGAGATCGCCCAGCGGCGGACCTACCTGCCCGCCGGCCCGAACATCCTCCGGGCGTTCCAGCAACCGCTCGCGGACGTACGGGTGCTGATCGTGGGTCAGGATCCCTACCCCACCCCGGGCCACGCCGTCGGGCTGTCGTTCTCGGTCGCCCCGGACGTGCGGCCGCTGCCCGGCAGCCTGGTCAACATCTTCCAGGAGTACCAGCAGGACCTCGGCCTGCCCGCGCCCGCGACCGGCGACCTGACGCCGTGGACGCGGCGGGGCGTGCTGCTGCTCAACAGGGTGCTCACCACCGCCCCCCGCAAGCCCGGCGCCCACCGCGGGGCGGGCTGGGAGGCCGTGACCGACCAGGCCATCCGCGCTCTGGTCGAACGCGGCCCGGGCGTCCCACTCGTCGCGATCCTCTGGGGACGCGACGCCCGCAGCCTCAAGCCGCTGCTGGGACAGGTCCCCTGCATCGAGTCGGCCCACCCGAGCCCGATGTCCGCCGACCGCGGCTTCTTCGGCTCCCGGCCGTTCAGCCGGGCCAACGACCTGCTCGCCCGCCAGGGCGCGGATCCGGTCGACTGGCGCCTGCCCTAGCTAGGGGCGGCGGACACCTCCACCGGACCGGTTTCCAGGAGCGGCACCGCCCGGGAGCGGTTCATCGAGCGGGTGCGCGTAGCCGGCGGCTACGAGGATCTTGGAAGAGCTGAAGACCGTACAGACCCGGCCACCGCAACGGCCATCTCGCTCGCCGCTGGCGCCCTCCCCCTGACCCCCGAGCTCTCCGTCGGCCGCACGCTTGAGTTTCTGCCGTTCTTCGTCGCCGGGCTCACCCTGCGCCCAGAAGCCATCAGCTGGTTGCGTGAGAGCCGAGTTCTCAAAGCCGTGGCCCTCCCGCTCCTCGCCGTAGGGGCCTTCGCCGCCTACGTGGTGGCCCCGAGTCTCGGGCTCGGTTGGCTCTACCGCAGCGGCGGGGCCTCCGGGCTCCACGCGTCCTACCTCCACTGGGCGGCGCAGTCCCTGGCCATCAACGTGACAGGAGCTGTGCTCGGCGCCGCGTTCTTGGCCCTGGTCCCCCGTGGTCGGTCATGGGTTTCGGGGCTCGGTGTTGCGAGCATGTGCGCGTTCCTGCTTCACCCGTTCCTCCAGCGCTGGCTGATCCAACAGGGCGTCTACGGAACGGGTTTCGTCCACACCGCGCTCGGACAGCTGGCCTTGACCGCCGGGGCGGCCCTTGCCGCACTACTGCTCTGCAGCCCTCCGATCGCCAAGATCGCCAAACCGTTCATGGAGCCGCGCATGGCGTGGTTCTTCCGACAGGGATAGGCGGCATCCGAAGTAGCTGGGAGGGCGCTCGTTGCGGCTCCGTGTCCTGGACCGGGGTGTGGCGGCCGCCCGCCATCGCGAGGCAACTGTTCAGCTGCCCGTTGGTGTCGACGTAGCCTCGACGACGCGACGGTTGACGCCTCCCCGCTGAACTGCTGTGAAACCTGGGAGCCTTGATGCGTCTTCACTCTTCCGGGTGAACTGACGCCGTGTGCTGACGATGTGACAGAGCGTTCGCCAAGAATGGGCCACGTTCGAGATCGCGGCCGTTCCACCCGCTTGATTCCGAACCCTTCAGCTCTGTTCGTACTTCTGCACTTGGGTGGGGGTTTCACCTTATGTCCCGCATGTACCGCTTCGCCATGCCCGCCTGCGCCTTCGCGTCGGCGGCGCTGCTCGGCATGGCGCAGCCCGCGTTCGCCACCAACGGCGGCGGCGCGCCCGTCGGCACCGCATCCGCCACGACCGCCGAGGTCGGTCTCGACGTCAAGCTGCTCAACGCCGTCGACGTCCCGGTCGAGGCGACGCTCAACCGGATCGACTCCCCGGTCAGCAAGGGCGGCAGTCTGCTCACCGTGAACGTGGACGGCCTGCACCACGGCAGCCCGCTCAGCCTGCTGCGGGCGGACGCGGGCCGCACCTGGGCCACCTCCGACAGCCACGGGTCCCACGCGGGGGTCGAGCTGGTCAAGGCCGACGCACACCTGCCCAGCCTGCTGCTGGCCAGCCTGCTCCAAGCCGACCTGGTGAAGGCCACGGCGGACTGCCCGGCGGGCGGCAGGCCCACGGCGGCGGCCGAAGTGGCCGGGCATGTGAAGGTGTTGGGTATCGGCGTGCAGTTGAAGGTGGGCGGGCCCACGGTGGTGGACGTGCCGCTGGTGGGCAAGGTGAGCCTGGAGCTGAGCAGGACCACGGTGACTGACGACAGCGCGGCTGCGGCGGCGCTGCGGCTGAGCGTGGAGGTGAACCCGCTCAACATCGACGTCGCGAAGATCACCGGAGAGGTGACGCTGGCGCAGGCCTCGTGCACCAAGCCCGCCGGCCAGCAGGGCGGCGGTGGCGGCAACGGCGGTGGCGGGAACGGAGGGGGCTCGTCGGCG
This sequence comes from Streptacidiphilus monticola, assembly GCF_042658505.1. Lineage (NCBI taxonomy): Bacteria > Bacillati > Actinomycetota > Actinomycetes > Kitasatosporales > Streptomycetaceae > Streptacidiphilus > Streptacidiphilus monticola. The sequence goes on from NZ_JBHSQJ010000031.1 coordinate 65,178, forward strand.
TCCGCGTCGCCGTCGGCCTCGCACAGCACGCCTGCCGGGGGCGGCTCCAACGGCGGTGGAGGGACCGGGGGTTGCGGCTGCTCGACGTCCCCCTCGGCCACCGCGAGCGGCACGCGGGCCGGCGGGCCGTCCGCCTCGGCGAGTGGCTCGGTCTCCGCGACGGCGACGGGCGGCGGTGCGGGTTCCGGGGGCGGCGACAACGAGGGCAGCGGTACGGGGGCCGGGCTCGCCACGACGGGAGCGTCCAGTTCGACCCCGCTGATCGCAGGCGGCGCGGTCGTCGCCGTCGGCGCGGGCGTCGGCGCGCTCACGCTGGCCCGCAGGCGGCGCGCCAAGCACGGGTGACCTCCGGTCGGGAGAGCCGGCATCGCCCAGGTGTGTCGGCGCCAGGGAGACCCCCGGTGTCGCAGCCTCAGCGGGCGGCGGGTCCGTGGCGACGGGCTACCGCCCGTCAAGGCCCCTGCAGGGCAAGGCCCTTGGGGTGGCGTGATCGCGCAGGCAGGGAAACCCGGCCGGGGGCGCGCCGCGCCGGTGCGGCCGGGGGGCCGCACCGACGCGGGCCCCTGTGACGCTCTTGCCCGCGCCGCTCTGGGCACGGCGAAGTGGCGCTCGGTCGGTGGATGCCATGGCGAACGGGCCGCCGTTCCTGAAGCGCGTTGTGCTGCACGGCGCTTGGGGGCGGTGGGACCGCGTGGGTGGGGGTCCCGGGCCGGGGCGGTGAGCTGGCGTGGCGGGGGCCGCACCGGCCTGATGGCCGCCGGTGACGCTCGCGTGCTGCCGCTCCGCAGCTGGCGGTGGCCGCCGGTCGCGGAGCGTGGTCCGGGGGTCGGTGGCCGGGCGGTCAGGGGGCGCTCGGCCACCGGGGCTACAGCACCGCGGTGAGCGCAGCGCAGAGGGCGTCGGTCGTGGCGCGGTCGCGGACCGCGACGCGGAGCCAGTCGGTGTCGAGGCCGGGGAAGGTGTCGCCGCGGCGGAGCGCGAAGCCCAGGGCGCGAAGGCGGTCGCGCAGGGCGCTCGCGCCGGGGGTCTGCAGCAGGACGAACGAGGCGCGGGGGAGGCCGTGGACGGTCATCTGCGGGAACTCGGCCAGGCGTTGGAGCAGGTAGGCCCGGTCGTCCGCGGTCTGCCGGGCGGCCGCGTCCGCCTCCGCGAGGGCCGCGGGGGAGCTGCAGGCGATCGCCGCCGCCAGCGCCAAGGACGAGACGGGCCACAGCGGTTGGGCACGTGCCAGCCGGGTGACCAGGGCCTGCTCCGCGAGCAGGTAGCCGACGCGGAGGCCGGCCAGGCCCCAGGTCTTGGTGAGGCTGCGCAGCACCACCAGGCCCGGGAGGTCGCCGCGGCCGGCGAGGGCCTCCGGCTCGCCGGGGACGGTGTCCGCGAAGGCCTCGTCCACGACCAGCACCCGGCCCGGGCGGGCCAGTTGGGCCAGGCTGGCCGCCGGGTGCAGGACGGACGTCGGGTTGGTCGGGTTGCCGACCACGACCAGGTCGGCGTCGGGGGGGACTGCCGCCGGGTCGAGCGTGAACCCGCTCTCCGCACGGAGCACGAGCCGCTCGACCCGGTGGCCGGCGTCGCGCAGAGCCGCTTCCGGCTCGGTGAACTGGGGGTGCACCACCACCGCCCGGCACGGGCGCAGTACCCGGGCGAGCAGCACGAAGGCCTCGGCCGCGCCCGAGGTCAGCAGCACCTCGTCGACCGGGCGGCGGTGCCCGGCGGCCACCGCGGCCCGGGCCTCGCGGCCGTCGGGGTAGGCGGCCAGGCGGCCCAGCTCCTCCGCCAGCAGCGTCCGCAGCCACGTCGGTGGCGTGCCGGTGCGGACGTTGACGGCGAGGTCCACCAGGCCGCCGCCGGCCACCTCGGTGTCGCCGTGGTGGCGGAGCAGGTGGAGCGCGGGCTCAGTGGCCATGGTGGTGGTGTCCGTCGTGACCGTCAGAGTGCCCGTGCGACTGCCCGTGCCCCTTGCCGTGCCCCTGGCCGTGCGAGTGGCCGTGTCCGTGGCTGTGCCCCGGGTCGTCGGGGTGGTGGTGCGGGGTCTGCGGCGCGCCGACCTTGTCCTCGAAGCCGGGCATGGCGATCCGGTACACACAGGTGTCGCAGTTCATCCGCAGGTCCCCGCCGTCCACCACCTCCCGGTAGCGCTCGAGCACCAGGTCCGCCAACTCCTGGGTGGCGCCCATGACTTCGGCCTGCCGCAGTTCGACGTCGGGGTGGGCCGCCGCCCAGTCGCGGGCCTGTTCGGCGACCCGCTCCGGCAGGATGCCGGTGAACAGGAAGTACGGCAGCACCACGATCCGCTTCGCGCCGAGCGCACGGCAGCGGTCCAGACCCGCCGGCACGTCGGGCGCGGCCAGCGAGACGAAGGCGGTCTCGACGCCGGCCAGGCCCCGGCCCTCCCAGAACAGCCGGGCGGTCTTGAACACCTCCGCGTTCGCGTCCGGATCCGTCGAGCCGCGGCCGACCAGCAGCACGGTCGTGTCGGCGCGCTCGTCCGCGGCCAGCACCTCGTCAAGTCGCCGCTCCAGTACGGTCAGCAGCGCCGGGTGCGGGCCCAGCGGGCGCCCGTAGCGGAAGCTGGTGCCGGGGTGGCGCTCCTTCTCGCGCACCAGTGCCGCGGGGATGTCCCCCTTGGCGTGCCCGGCGGAGACCAGGACCAGCGGCACCGCGGCGAAGGAACGGGCGCCACCCGCCACCAGGTCGGCCACGGCGTCGGCGAGCGGGGGCGGGGACAGCTCGATGAAGCCGCCGCCGACGGCGGTCTGCGGCAGGAAGGCCCGCAGCTCGTCGACGAAGCCGCGGAAGGCCTCGGCGCCGGCGTCGTCCCGGGTTCCGTGGCCGACCAGCAGCAGGGCGGGGGCGGGGGCGGTCGGGGCGTTCACAGCGAGGGCTCCTCGGCGGGGTCGGGCAGGTTCTCGTACAGGTCGGGGTAGAGCAGGGCGTTGACGGCCGCGGCGGCCACGGCCGAACCGCCCTTCTCCGAGCGGTTGCTGACGGCGGGCAGGCCGGAGGCGCGCAGCGCCTCCTTGGACTCGACCGCGCCGACGAAGCCCACCGGCAGGCCGATGACCAGGGCGGGCCGGGCGTCCAGGCGGATCAGCTCCTCGAGGGCGGTCGGGGCGCAGCCGATCACCCACACGGCGCCGTGCCCGACCTCCTCCAGCGCCAGGCGGACGGCAGCGGCGGAGCGGGTCAGCCCCACCGAGGGGTCGGCCTTGGCCTCGCGCACCCGGCACAGCGCCGGGCGGCTGGTGATCCCGGCCGCGACCATCTCCACGTCCGCGACGATCGGCGCGCCCGCCGCCAGCGCGTCGGCGGCGGCGCGCAGCACCGGCTCCTCCGCGATCACCAGCTCGTCCAGGTAGCCGAGGTCGGCGCTGGAATGGACGATCCGCTCCGCGACCGCGCGGGCCAGCGGCGGCAGGTGGCCGGTGTCGCGCCGGGCGCGCAGCCGCCGGTAGGACTCCGCCTCGATCGGGTGCACCTGGCGGCGCGTCATCTCCCCACTCCCTCTTGCATGTCGATGATGTCGATGGCGTCCACCGGGCAGACGTCCAGGCACTCCAGGCAGCCGGTGCACAGGTCCGCGCGCACCAGCAGCGGCCGGCCCCCGGGTCGGATCGCGTGCACCGGGCAGGTCAGCAGGCAGGCCCCGCAGCCCTGGCAGCGCTCGGTGACCTCGACCGGCGCGGGCCCGAGCACCGGCCCAGGCGCGGGCTCGGATGCGGTCGTCACGTCACACCTGCCAGCGGTAGCCGCGCGGGGTCACCATCCGCCCGGCCACCGTCCGGCTCGCCGTGTTGCCCACCGTGACCACCGTCGTCATGTCGACGGTGGCGACGTCGAGTTCGTCCAGCGTGGTGACGGCGTGCCACTCGTCCGGGCGGGAGACCGAGTGCGCGACGCCCACCGGGGTGGTCCCGTCGCGGTGGGCCCGCAGCAGTTCCAGCGCCTTGGGCAGCTGCCAGTCGCGGCCCCGGGAGCGGGGGTTGTAGAAGGTGACCACGAGGTCGGACTCGGCGGCCGCGCGGATCCGGCGCTCGATGACCTCCCAGGGGGTGTGCAGGTCGGACAGGCTGATCGAGACGTGGTCGTGCCCGAGCGGCGCGCCCAGCAGCGCCGCCGCCGCGAGCGCGGCGGTCACGCCCGGGACGCCGACCACGTCGATGTCCGCGCCCGCCTCGGCCAGGGCCGGCGAGGCCATGGCGTAGACGCCCGCGTCGCCGCTGCCGATCAGCGCGACGGCCAGGCCCTGCTCGGCCAGCCGCACCGCGCTGCGCGCGCGCTCCTCCTCGGCTCCCAGCCCGGTCGCCTCGATCCGCACGCCAGGACGCAGCAGATCGCGGATCTGGTCGACGTACTGGTCGAGCCCGACGATCACGCTCGCCCGTCGCAGTTCCCGCTTCGCCCGCTCGGTCAGCAGGTCGCGCGCGCCCGGCCCGAGGCCGACGACCGCCAGCCGGCCGCGCGGGGCCACCCGGGCCACGGCCACCGTGGCCATCGCCGCGGCACCGTCCGCCCGCACCGACTTCCGCTTGGGGACCACGAGTTCGCCACCCGACGCCAGCGCGGCCGCCTCCGCGACACTGGGCGTGCCCACGGCGGCGAGCGGCGCGTCGGACGGGTTCGGCACCGCGATCGCGGCCAGTTCCGCGGCCCGGTGGGCGCGCAGCTCGACGCCCAACTCCCGCGCGGCGGCGAGCAGTCCGGCCTCGTCCGCCTTGGCGTCGACCGTCGCCAGGTGCGAGACGGCGGCGGGGGAGAGCCCGGCGTCGGCCAGGGCCTCGCGCACCAGCGTCAGCACCTCGTCCGCCGGGACGCCACGGCTGGCCCCGACGCCGACCACCAGGGTGCGCGGGCGCAGCACCGCCGTCGGCACCCCGGGCTCGGGGTCCACGGTGCGGTCGCTGATGACCAGTTGCGGGCTGCCCTCGGCCGCGTCGGCGACCACGTTGCCCGGCAGCGCGGGCAGCGGGTAGCGGGTCTCGGCGACCAGCCGGACCGGCCCGCCGTCGAGCATGGCCCTGCTGACGGCGGCGACGTCGCCCTCGGCGGCCAGACCCAGCGTGTCGAGGCCGGGCAGCGACACCGCGTCCGTGGCCGTGGTCACCACGGCCTGCGCGCCGAGCGCGTCGGCGACCCGTCCGGCGAGGGCGTTAGCGCCGCCCTCGTGGCCGCCGACCAGGGCGACCGCGAAGCGCTGCGCCTCGTCCACGCAGACCACGCCCGGGTCCGTGCGCTTGTCCGCGAGCAGCGGCGCCAGCAGCCGCACGGTGGCGCCGGTGGCCAGGAAGCAGACCAGCTGCTCGCACTCGGCGAAGGCGGTGCGCACGGCCTCCGCGACCGGCATGTCGTAGACCCGGGTGTCCGCGTCCGCCAGCGCGGCGGCGAGGCGGGCGGCTCCGCGGCGTCCGGCCGCGGTCGCGGCGATGAGGCCGATCACTCTGCTTCTCCTGACAGTCCAACAGTCCCGGGGCGCACGCCCCACAGCACGAACACGGGATTGGCGGCCGCGAGCCTGGTCACGTCCCCCGGCAGCGGGGCCAGCCGTGACGCCTGCAGCAGCACGCCGTCCACCGACCAGCCCGCCGCGGCCAGTTCGGCCCGCACGGCCGGAACGCGGTCGAGCGCGGCGAGCGTCACCACCACCGTCCGGCGCGCCCGTCCGGCCGCCAGCCGCACGATGCCCGGCAGATCGGCGCCCCCGCCGCCGACGAAGACGGCGTCCGGTTCCGGGAGCCGCGCCAGCGCCTCGGGCGCGGCGCCGTGCACCACGGCCACGTCCACGCCGTGCGCGGCGGCGTTGGCCCGGATCCGGGCCACGCCGTCCGCCGCCTTCTCCACCGCCACGGCCGCGGCGCCCAGCCGGGCGCACTCCACGGCGACCGAGCCGCTGCCCGCGCCCACGTCCCAGACCAACTCGCCCGGCCGGGGCCCGAGTCGGGCCAGCACCAGGGCGCGGACCTCCGCCTTGGTCAGCATCGCGTCCCGGTGCGCGAAGGCTTCCTCAGGCAGAGCCCAGCCGCCCCCCGGCGGCCCGGCCCACCCGGCGACGGACCGCATCGGCCCGACCCCGGCGCCGTCCCCCAGCGACAGCACGACGTTGACGTCCGGCCAGTCCCGGGCCGCGGCCTGTTCCGGCGTCAGCTCCTCGACCGACTCCCGGCCGGTGCCCAGCCCGCTGGCGACGACCAGCCGCCGGCGCAGGCCCGGCATTGCCGCCAGCGCCGCGCCGATCTCCGCCGGACCGGCCCCCGGCGCGGTCAGCACCGCCACCTTCCGCTGCGCCCGGCAGACGTTGAGGGCGACGCGCGGATCGCGTCCGTGAGCGCTGACCACCACCGCGTCCTCCCAGGCCAGCCCCAGCCGCGCGAAGGCCGCGGCCACACTGCCGACGCCCGGTCGGACGTCCAACTCCCGCTCACCGCCGAAGCGTTCGGCCAGTTTGCGGACGATCCCGAAGAACCCCGGATCGCCCGACGCGAGCACCACGACCGGGCCGTCACTCCGCTCGACGGCGTCCAGCGCCGGTGCCAACGGCCCCAGCACCAGCCGCCGTTGACCATCGACACCGGCCGCGTCCAGATGCCGGCGCGCGCCCACGACGACCGCGGCCGCCGCGATCTCCGCCGCGTAGGCGGGCGCGAGCTCCGCGCCCAGCACGAGAATCCTCCGCGTCACGGCAGCAGCACCCCGCCGGTCGAGGCGACCACGTTCCGGCCGGTGAAGTCCACCATCGCCACCTCGGCCGCGAGCCGGCCCTCGGTGAACCGCTCCATGACCTCGGCCACGCGGCGGCACAGCTCCAGCCCGGCCGGTTCCAGCAGCCCGGCCGCCTGCCACAGCTCGTACGCGTGCCGCGCGGTGTTCGCGGCGGACACCTGCTCCGCCAACTCCAGGCCGCCGCCCACCACTTCGGTGATCCGCCCGAGAATCCCCGGGTCCACCTTGGAGCGGGTGTAGTGCGTCATCAGCACGCCCGCCGCCAGCTTGGTGAGCTTGCCCACCATGCCGACGAAGACCGCCCGCTCCATGCCGCCCGCCACCGCGCGCCGCAGCGCCGCCCCGGTGAAGTCGCCCACCTCGACGAAGCAGACCGGCGGCAGCGAGGGGATCTGCTCCATCGCGCCCTTCTCCGTCCGCCCGCCGGTGCACAGCACGACGGCCTTCTCGCCCTGGGCCGCCGCCACCGACACGGCCTGCTCCACCGAGGCCCGCCAGGAGGCCGTCGAGAACGGCCGGACGATGCCCGTCGTGCCGAGGATCGAGATGCCGCCGATGATGCCCAGCTTGCCGTTGGTGGTCTTGCGCGCCCGCAGCTCGCCGTCCGGCACGCTGATGGTGACGTCCACCCCGCGCTCGCCGACGACCTCCTGCACCGCCTGCGTGATCATCGCGCGCGGCACCGGGTTGATCGCCGGTCCGCCCACCTCGAGCCCCAGGCCCGGCTTGGTCACCACGCCCACGCCGACGCCGCCGTGCAGCACGACGCCGGTGCTGCCCTCGGCCCGCCAGCTCACCGTCGCTGTCAGGTGCGCGCCGTGGGTGACGTCGGGATCGTCCCCGGCGTCCTTCACCACCACGGCCTCGCACCGCCCCGGCCGCAGCTGTTCGCAGCGCGCCACGGCGAAGGAGACCCGCCGTCCCGACGGCAGCGCCACGTCCACGTCGGCGACCTGACGGCCGTTCAGCAGCATCAGCGCCGCCGCCCGGGCGGCCGCCGAGGCGCAGGTGCCCGTCGTCCAGCCGCTGCGCAGCGGACCTTGCCGGACCTTCGCGGTCCGCGGCAGGTCCGGCTCACGCAGCTCGTCAGCCACGGGTACCGCGCAGCTCCCGGCGGGCCTGGCGGTCCGCCCTGCGGAAGGTGTGGAAGTGCCCCGGGTGGTAGAGGTGCGAGCGCGTCCCGGACGCGCCCAGCGCCGGACCGACCAGGAACAGCGTGTGCTTCCACAGCTTGTGCTGCTTGACGGTCTCCTCCAGGGTCGCCACCGTGCAGTGCAGCAGGAGCTCCTCCGGCCAGGTGGCCTGGTAGGCCACGACGACCGGCGTCTCCTGCGGGTAGCCGCCCTCCAGCAGCTCCTCCACCAGCTGCTTGCTGCGCGCCGCGGACAGGAAGATCGCCATGGTCGTGCCGTGCCGGGCGAACTCACGGACCTCCTCGCCCGGCGGCATCGGCGTCTTGCCGCCGCCCAGCCGGGTCAGGATCACGCTCTGCGCGACCTCGGGGATGGTCAACTCGCGCTGCGCCAGCGCCGCGACGGCCGCGAACGAGGACACGCCGGGCACGATCTCCGTCTCCAGCCCGAGCTCCCGGCAGCGGTCCAGCTGCTCCTGCACCGCGCCCCACAGGGAGGGGTCCCCGGAGTGGATGCGCGCCACCCGGCGCCCCTCGCGGGCGGCCCGCTCGTAGACGGCGAGGACGTCCTCCATCGGCACCAGCGAGGAGTCCAGGATCTCCGCGTCCGGCCGCGCGTGCTCCAGCACCTCGGCCTGGACCAGGCTGGCCGCCCAGATCACGCTGTCCGCCTCGGCGATGGCCCGCGCCGCCCGGAAGGTCAGCAGGTCCGCCGCCCCGGGGCCGGCCCCGACGAACGTCACCTTGCCCTGCGCCTGCTGATGCTCCGTCACAGCTTGCCTCCTCGGCCGCCGGTGCGCGCCGCCGGCGCGATGAGGGTGGACAGATAGGGGAGAGCGCCCTCGATGGGCGTCCCCGGTTCGGCGATCCGCTCGTCCGGCAGGCCCAGCGCGGCGCCCCACACGGCGTCCCCGGCGCGGCCCGTCTCCGCGAGCGCCGCGGCGACCTGCCCGGCGACGCGCCCGAACTTGTACGCCACGACGGTGCCGGGCCCCTCCAGGGCGCCGCGGAGCACGTCCTGACCCGCAGTCATGGGAACCAGCGTCAGCGGCTCGGTGCCCTCGGCGAGCACCGTGCCGCTCGCGGCGGCCAGCGCCTGCATCGCCGTGATCCCCGGGACCGTCTCCACGACGAGGCCGGGCACCAGGCCCCGCAGCGTCTCCGCGAGATAGGTGAAGGTCGAGTAGACGTTGGGATCGCCGATCGTCGCGAAGGCGACGGTGCGGCCGCCCCCGCCGCGCAGCAGCTCCGCCACCCGAGTCCCCGCCGCGTCCCAGGCCGCCTCCCGGCGGCCCCGGTCCTCACGCTCGTTCAGGGCGAACACCACCCGCACGATCTCGGCGTCCCCGGCGACGTGCTGACGGACCGTCGCCTCCGCGCGGCCCAGCTCCCCGGTGTCCATCACGGGGACGACGATCACGTCGGCCTCGCGAAGCACCCGCACGGCCTTGACGGTGACCAGTTCGGGGTCGCCCGGCCCCATTCCCACCCCGACGATGCGGGGCGCGCTTGCGCGCACGGCAGCAGTCCTCACTCGGGGTCCGCGCCCCGGCTCGTGGTGACGGCGGCCAGAGTTCCTGGCTCCCAGGGCGCAGGCGTGCTCGGCCGGCGCCTCGGTGACAGTGGCGGGACCGCGCCGGATTCGCACCGGACTTCCTCGTCAATGCCGCCGCAGGTCTTCGGTTGGTGTCTGTTCAGTCGTAACGGTCTGTCCAGCGGTTTTGCGTCGAAATCCCACCACGCGTCACGGAGGGGAGTCAACCGGACCTCCTGTGGCGCGTCCCACTCGCGGCCTCCGGCCCGGGCGGCTCCGGCTACCGGTCGTCCACGACCCCGTCCACATACACCCAGGCACCGTCCACGCGCGCGAACCGACTCTTCTCGTGCATGCTCCCGCGCTCCCGCCCGTGGCGGTAGTGCGCCCGGAACTCGACGGTGCCCTCGCTGTGGAACGGTCCGCCCTCGGAGGTGGCGAGGATCTCCAACTTCTCCCAGCGCAGCGCCGGATCCAGGTCCAGGCCCCCCTGCGGCCGCGTCGTGGGATGCCAGCTGCGCAGCAGGTACGCCGTGTCCCCGACGGCGAAGGCGCTGAAGCGCGACCGCATCAACTCCTCGGCTGTCGCCGCCTGGCCCGCGCCCCGGTGCAGCCGCCCGCAGCAGGAGGCGTAGTCGGCGGGCAGACCGCAGGGACAGGGCTTCTTCGGCGCGCTCATGGCGCCATTGTGCCGCGCGGGCGTGCCGGTTCCCGCCCCGGGTGACGGACGGCGGGGGGTGGGGGACGGCGGGGAGTGAGGGATGCCGGGAGGTGAGGGACGGTGGGAGGGACGGACGTGGGATGGACGGGCGGCGGGTGGATGGACGGGCGGCGGGTGAATGGACGGATGGCGGGAGGGATGGCAGGAGGGGCCGCGCTCAGCGGAGGTGACGCCGTTTCATCGGATGGGGTCTGAGCGGCTTGAGGTCCACCGCGCCGTGGCGGCGATAGCCGCACGCCGCGACCGGCGGCTTGGCAGGCGGCAGCGGCCCGGTCCCCACGGCGGTCAGCGCCTGGCGGCGGGCGTGCAAGCGGGAGGAGAACCAGAGTGCGGCGGTGTCGAGGTCGGCGACCAGGTTGAGGGGGCTCCCGGCGGTGGGCGCGCGGCGCGCCCGTGCCTCCTCCGGCTGGCATGAGGCCGGGTCGCCTGGTGGTGGCGTCTGCCCCGGCGTCGACTCGGGGGTGGGGACGGCATCGGGCAAGGCAGAGGTCTCCTGTGCCTCCTGGCTCGTGTTGTCATGTGCGGTGATGTAGGCGACTGAGTGCCGGGGTTATGCCGTTGCTGCCGACCCCCGCAAACCGGGGGAAGGTTGAAAGACCCGGAACGAGTGACGAGAGGGGGGCGAAGGTGACGCCCCACGTGTGCAACGGCATTCCGGGGGACGCGATCTGACTCGCCGTGCTGCTCGCTCGCGCTCGCTCTCAAAAACGCGGGCTGGGAGGGCGGGTGGCCGACGCCCTGCCCTTCTGCACGCGGTGCGTGGTTTCGACCGTTGCGCCTACGCCGTACCGGAGGGTGCGGGCAGACCCGGGCCGGTGCTCGGCCCGGTCGGTGGGTGGTGGGTGGCGGGTTGTCGGGGGTTGGGCGGCGGGTGTCGTTAACCCGCCAATGGGCGGGGGTGCGTGGCGTGGCCGGGGCTCTTGCTTGCCGGGGATAGGCGGGCTGTCGGGCGCTGCCCGGTGAGTTGGGCCGAGTTGGCGGCCGGGTCAAGTCCGGTCGGTGAGTGGCGGGTTGTCGCTGGTTCGGCGTCGGCTGTCGGCAACCCGCCATCGAGTGGGGAAGTCTGGCCCCGTGCCGCGCCCTCTTCGGTCGCCGTGGCCCGGCGGCCTGTCGGGCGCTGCCCGGTGAGTTGGGCGGTGTTTGCCGGCGGGGCCGGGTCCGGTCGGTTGGTTGATGGCGGGTTGTCGGGGGTTTGGGGGCGGCTGTCGGCAACCCGCCACCACGTGGGGGCTCCTGCCCGCCGTGCTCGGGAGGGTGTCGCCCGTCGGCTTGGCCGCGCCCGCTGAGCCTGGGATGAACCACGGCGTCGCCTGTGCCCGGCCTGGTGGGTGGCGGGTTGTCGGGGGTTGGGCGGCGGGCGTCGTCAACCCGCCAATGAGTGGGGGTGCCTGGCGTGCCCGGGGCCCTTCCGTCGCAGGGGTTCGGCGGCTCGTCGGGCGCTGCCTGGTGAGTTGGGCGGTGTTCGGCGGCGGGGCCGGGTCCGGTCGGTTGGTTGATGGCGGGTTGTCGGGGGTTTGGGGGCGGCTGTCGGCAACCCGCCACCACGTGGGCCGCCTGCTCCCGCGCCGACCGCGCCGACCGGACGCCGGGACACGCCGCGCTCGCCGGGCCGACCGCGTCCGGCGGGTTGACCGCGTCCGCCGGGGCAGAGGGTTCCAGAGAATTGTCCCGCTGCCCCCAGAAGAAATCCCTGCCCGCGCCAACCCGGCACCCGGCGACGGCGCTTGGCCGCCCCCGCTCCCTCCCCGTAGTCGCGTCTTTTCCGGCGAGCGGAGCGAGCAGCACGGACGTCAACTCACCCAACGGCGAATGCCGTTGCATGCTTCCCGCGAAACACCGACCGACCCCAGCCGTCCTCCTCCTACTCCTCCTCCGCCTTCTCCGTCTCCTTCTCCTCGTTCTTCTCCCCGCGATGAAACCCCGTCAGCACCCGCAGTTCGTCCGCACTCAATCGAATCGATCCAGCCGCCACATTCTGCTCCACATGGGCCACGCTCCCCGTCCCCGGAATCCCGAGGACATGCCCGCCCTGGTGCAGGGACCACGCCAGCCGAATCTGAGCCTCCGAAGCCCCATGCGCCTGCGCGATCTCCCGCGTAGTCCGCCGCAGCCCTCCCGAAGCCCCGCCCGCCTCGGTGTCCTGCACCGCGCCTCGCTCCCCGCCGTCGCCCGCGATGGCGAAGAAGGGCACGAACGCGATGCCCTTCTCCCCGCACACCCGCAGCAGTTCCTCCGTCCCCGGGCTGCCCGCGCCCAAGCCGAAGCGGCTCTGCACCGACGCCACGGGCGCGATGGCGAGCGCCTGCTCCAGCAGGTCCACGCGCCCCGTCGACAGGCCCAGGTGGCGGATCAGGCCCGCGTCCCGCAGCTCCGCCAACGCGCCGAAGTGGTCGACGATCGACTCCCCGAAGCTCGGCATCACCCGCAGGTACACCAAGTCCAGGGAGTCCCGCCCCAGTTGACGCAGGTTCTCCTCCACCTGGCCGCGCAGCTGCTCGGGTCGGGCGGCGTCGTCCCACTCGCCGGAGGCGTCCCGTGCCGGGCCGACTTTGGTGGCGACGACGATGTCGTCGCGGTACGGGTTCAGCGTCGCGTTGACGAGCTCGTTGGCCGAGCGCAGCGGCGAGAAGTAGAACGCGGCCGTGTCGATGTGGTTGACGCCGAGTTCCACCGCCCGTCGCAGGACGGCGAGGGCCTGGTCGCGGTCGCGCGGAACGGCGTCGGGGCGCAGGGCGGGTCCGGTCTGCGGCAGGCGCATCGTGCCGAAGCCCACTCGGTGGACCGGGAGTTCACCGCCCAGGAGCCATGTCCCGGACGCGGCGGCCGGCGAGCCGCCGGTGCCGGAGGAATTGGGTGCAGGGGTCGAAGGGGCAGCGGTCGCATCGTGAGTCACGGGCGCAGAGTCTGACACACCGATGCCCGCGGGCAGTTGTCCCTCAGGCTGACTCAGGCCGACTGAGGCTGACTCAGGCCGAACCTGGCCGACTCAGCCTGCGTCAGCCCGCCTCGTCCCGTCCCGCGGCGGACGCCGCCCTCGCCGCCCGCTGCACGAACCGCCGTGCCAGCTCCGGGGCCCCGGTCCAGTGCAGGTGCAGGTAGGAGGCGTGCAGCCGCTCCGAGGTGAAGCCCTCGACCACCGGCCGCCCTTCCCAGCTGCGCCATCCCCACGCCGGCGAGGCCTGGTCCGCCCCCGGCACGGTGACCGTGCGGTGGAACTCGTGGCCGCGCACCCGCGTGCCCGCGGCCGCGAGCGGGCTGTCCGAGAGGGCGACGGCCTCCCGGTAGCCCAGCGTCAGCCGTGGCGTCATCTCCGCCCGCACGTCGAGGACTCCGCACATCGGGGAGCCGTCCAACTCGGCCCCGAGGTACAGCAGTCCCGCGCACTCCGCGGCGATGGGACCGCCGGACGGCGACGCCGCGAAGGCCGCGACCGCCGCCCGCAGGGGCGCGTTCGCGGAGAGCTGGTCCGCGTAGACCTCCGGGAAACCCCCGCCGATCACCAGACCCGAGGTCCCCTCGGGGAGGGATGCGTCCCGCAGCGGGTCGAAGGTGACGACGTCCGCGCCCGCCGCCGCGAGCAGTTCGGCGTTCTCGGTGTAGGAGAAGGAGAAGGCCGCGCCGCCGGCCACGGCGATCACCGGCCTGGGACGACCGTGGAGGGGCGGGGAGCCGTCCTCGGCGCTGCCGACCGCCTCCGCTGGGTCCCAGGGGCGCAGCGCTGCCCCCGGCCGCCCCAACTCCGGTGCGCTGCGTGCCAGCGCCAGCACCGCGTCCAGGTCCACCCCGGCGGCCACCAGCTCGCCCATCTCCCGCACCGCCCGGACCGCCTCCGCGTCCCGTTCCACGGCCGGGATCAGGCCCAGGTGCCGGCTCGGGGTGGCCACCGCGCCCGTGCGTCGGACCGCGCCCAGCACGGGGACGCCGCCGCCCTCCTCCAGGGCCTCGCGCAGCATGGCCTCGTGCCGGTCGGAGCCGACGCGGTTGAGGATGACCCCACCGATCCGCACCTCGGGGTCCCAGGAGGCGAAGCCGTGCACGAGTGCCGCCACCGAGCGGGACTGTGACGAGGCGTCGACGACGAGCACCACCGGCGCCCGCAGCAGCTTGGCGACCTGCGCGGTGGACCCGAGCTCGCCCTTTCCGGCCGCGCCGTCGTACAGGCCCATGACGCCCTCGACGACCGCGATGTCGCTGGTCCCTCCGCCCGCGGCCGCTCCCGCGCCGTGCGCGAAGAGCGGCGCCACCCGGTGCTCGCCGCTCAGTACGGGATCCAGGTTGCGCCCGGGGCGGCCGGTCGCCAGGGCGTGATAGCCCGGGTCGATGTAGTCGGGGCCGACCTTGTGCGGCGAAACCCGCAGTCCCCGCGCCGTCAGCGCGGCCATCAGCCCTGTTGCCACGGTGGTCTTCCCAGCCCCGGAGGACGGCGCGGCGACGACGAGGCGCGGTGTCACACCGTCACCACTCGATGCCGCGCTGGCCCTTGCGGCCGGCGTCCATCGGGTGCTTGACCTTGGTCATCTCGGTGACCAGGTCCGCCGCCTCGACCAGGGCCTCCGGGGCGTACCGACCGGTGATGACGACGTGCTGGCTGCCGGGGCGGTCGCGCAGGACGTCGAGCACCTCCTCGACCGGGATCCAGCCCCAGTGCAGCGGGTAGGTGAACTCGTCCAGCACGTACAGCCGGTAGGTCTCGGCGGCCAGGTCGCGCTTGACCTGCGCCCAGCCCTCCTTCGCGGCCTCCTCGCTGTCGGCGATGTCGCGCTGGACCCAGGACCAGCCCTCGCCCATCTTGTGCCAGGCGACCGTGCCGCCCTCGCCCGAGGCGCCGAGCACGCGCAGCGCGTTCTCCTCGCCCACGCGCCACTTGGCGGACTTGACGAACTGGAACACCCCGATCGGCCAGCCCTGGTTCCAGGCCCGCAGGGCGAGGCCGAAGGCCGCGGTGGACTTGCCCTTGCCGGGGCCGGTGTGGACGGCGAGGACGGGCAGGGTGCGGCGCTGACGGGTGGTCAGGCCGTCGTCGGGGACGGTCGTCGGCTGTCCCTGGGGCATGGCGTGCTCACGCGGCTTTCTGCGAGGAACGGGCGGAGGGGCGGGAAGCGGTCAGGGTCTGCACGAGCGAGGCCACGGAGTCGGCGCGCAGCTCGTCCAGCCGGACCGCGGGCCCGTGCAGCAGCGAGGCCAACTCGCCTGCCAGGCCGAGCCGGACGGGGCCGGACTCGCAGTCCACGACGACCGAGGCCGCGCCCGTCGCCGCCAGCAGGACGGCCGCCCGCCGGGCGTCGTCCAGGGCGGCGCGGGAACCGGTGGCCCGGCCGTCGGTGACCAGAACGACCAAGGGTCGCCGCAGCGGGTCGCGCAGGCGCTCCACGCGCAGCGTCTCGTGGGCGCGGAGCAGCCCCGCCGCCAGGGGCGTCCGGCCGCCCGTCGGCAGCTGCTGGAGCCGGGCCGCTCCCGCCTCCACCGACGAGGTGGGCGGCAGCAGCAGCTCGGCCGAGCCGCCCCGGAAGGAGATCATGCCGATCTTGTCCCGGCGCTGGTAGGCGTCCATCAGCAGGGACAGCACCGCGCCCTTGACCGCCGACATGCGCTGCCGGGCCGCCATGGACCCGGAGGCGTCCACGACGAACAGCACGAGGTTGCCCTCGCGGCCCTCCCGTACCTGCTGCCGGAAGTCGTCGCGGCGCAGCGCCAGCGGCTGGCCGGTGCGGCGGCCCCGGGCGAGCTGGTGGGGTGCTGCGGCGGTCAACGTGGCGGTGAGGTGCAGGCGTTGGAGCGCGCCGGTGGGCCGGGCCGCGCGCACGGTGTGCCCGCCGCTCTCGGTCCGGGCCCGGGAGCGGCGGCCCTGGACGCCCTCACCGGTCCCCGGGACCTGGAGCAGCCGGGTGCGGTAGGGCTGGTCCGCGGCGACGGGGGAGTGCTCGCCGGCCGGGGCGGAGCCGGCCGTCCCGGGCGTGGAGTCCGGCTCCGGGGCGGCTGACGCGCCGTCAGCGGGGCCGTCGGCACGGTCGGCAGGAGCGCCGCCGCCTCCGCCCGGACCGTCCGGTCCGCCCTCCGGGCCGTCGTCCTCGGGGCCGTCGTCGGGATCCCGGTCGGCGAACTGCTCCAGCGTCTCGTCCAGCTTGGACTCGTCCAGTCCTGGCGCGTCGAAGGGGTTGCGGCGGCGCCGGTGCGGGAGGGCGAGCTCGGCGGCGGTGCGGACGTCCTCCGCGAGGACCTGGGTCCGGCCCGCCCAGGCGGCCAGGGCGACCGCCGTCCGGGCCATGACGATGTCGGCCCGCAGGCCGTCCACCTCGAACGCCGCGCAGACGGCGGTGATCTGACGCAGCGCCGTGTCGGAGAGCTCGACCTGCGGCAGCAGCTCCCGCGCGGCCACGATGCGCGCGGCCAGGGCCCGTTCCTCCGCCGCCCAACGGGCCGCGAAGGCGGCGGGGTCGGCGTCGTGGGCGAGGCGGCGGCGCACGACCTCCGCCCGCTCCTGCGGTTCGCGGGTGGCGGCGATCTCGACCGTGAGGCCGAAACGGTCGAGCAGCTGCGGGCGCAGCTCGCCTTCCTCCGGGTTCATCGTGCCGACCAGGAGGAACCGGGAGGCGTGCCGGACCGAGACGCCCTCGCGCTCGACATAGGAGCGGCCCATCGCGGCGGCGTCGAGAAGCAGGTCCACCAGGTGGTCGTGGAGCAGGTTGACCTCGTCGATGTAGAGCACGCCCCGGTGCGCGGCCGCCAGCAGTCCCGGCTCGTAGGCCTTGACACCCTCCGCGAGCGCGCGCTCCAGGTCGAGCGAGCCGACCACGCGGTCCTCGGAGACGCCGACCGGCAGTTCGACCAGCGAGGTCGGCCGGCGGCCCGAGCCGGAGGCGCCGGTGTGCGGGCCGTCGGGGCACTGCGGGTCGGGGGCGGCCGGGTCGCAGGCGAAGCGGCAGCCGTCCACCACGGCGATGTCGGGCAGCAGCCCGGCCAGCGCGCGGACCATGGTGCTCTTGGCGGTGCCCTTCTCGCCCCGCACGAGCACCCCGCCGACCTGCGGCGAGACGGCGTTCAGCAGCAGCGCCAGCCGCAGCCGGTCCATGCCGACGACGGCCGTGAAGGGGTATCGGACGTCACCCGCAGGGGAGTTCACAGACGTCGTGGTCACCGTCGGGGTCACTGCTCGTCGTCTCCTTCGAGTCGGCCTTCGAGGTCGCCTTCGAGTTCCAGGTAGGTGGCACGCAACTGGTCCAGGGTCTGCTGCTGCGGGTCGGCCCACAGCTGCCGCTCCGCCGCCTCCAGCAACCGCTCGGTGATGCCGCGCAGGGCCCAGGGGTTGGACTGCTTCATGAACTCCCGGTTCTCCGGGGAGAAGACGTACTCGCTCGCGAGCTTCTCGTACATCCAGTCGTCCACGACCCCGGCCGTGGCGTCGTAGCCGAAGAGGTAGTCGACGGTGGCGGCCATCTCGAAGGCGCCCTTGTAGCCGTGGCGGCGCATGGCGGCCATCCAGCGGGGGTTGACCACGCGGGCGCGGAAGACCCGGTGCGTCTCCTCGCCCAGGGTGCGCGTCCTGATCTGGCTGGGCAGGGCGCTGTCGCCGACGTAGGCGGCCGGGGAGTCGCCGGTCAGGTGGCGCACCATGGCCACCATGCCGCCGTGGTACTGGAAGTAGTCGTCCGCGTCCACCAGGTCGTGCTCGCGGGTGTCGATGTTCTTGGCGGCCACGGAGATCCGGCGGAAGGCCTGCTCCATGTCCCCGCGGGCCGCGCGGCCGTCGAGGCCGCGGCCGTAGGCGTAGCCGCCCCAGACCGCGTAGACCTCCGCCAGGTCGGCGTCGCTGCGCCAGTTGCGGGCGTCGATCAGCGGCAGCAGCCCGGCCCCGTAGGCACCCGGCTTGGAGCCGAAGATGCGCGCCGTGGCGCGGCGGCGGTCGCCGTGCTCGGCGGTGTCGGCGTCGGCGTGCGCGCGGACGTAGTTGGACTCGGCCGGCTCGTCCAGCTCGGCGACCGCCCGCACCGCGTCGTCCAGCAGGGCGACCACGTGCGGGAAGGCGTCGCGGAAGAAGCCGGAGATGCGGACCGTCACATCGATGCGGGGTCGGCCGAGTTCGGCGAGCGGCACGATCTCGAAGCCGGTGACCCGGCGCGAGGCGTCGTCCCAGACCGGGCGGCAGCCGAGCAGCGCCAGGATCTCGGCGATGTCGTCGCCCTGGGTGCGCATGCAGGAGGTGCCCCAGACGGTGAGGCCCACCGAGCGCGGGTAGCCGCCGGTGTCGGCCTGGTAACGGGCCACCAGCGAGTCGGCCAGCGCCTGGCCGACCTCCCAACTCAGCCGGGAGGGGATGGCCTTGGGGTCGACCGAGTAGAAGTTGCGGCCGGTGGGCAGCACGTTGACCAGGCCGCGCGTGGGCGAGCCGGACGGCCCCGCGGGAACGTAACCGCCGCGCAGGGCGCGCAGGATGTGGTCCAGCTCGTCGGTGGTCCGCGCCAGGCGCGGCACGACCTCCTCGGCGGCGAACTCCAGCACCGCGACCGCGGGCGCGAGTTCGGCGCCGCCGAGCACCGAGGCCGCCAACTCCCGTGCGGCGGACGGAGCCCAGTCCGCCGCCTCCATGCCCTCGGCCAGTCGGCGGCACAGCTGCTCCAGCAGGTCCACGGCGTCGGACGCGGTCCGCGCGGGGCCGTCGACCAGCGCGGTCAGCTCGGCCGGCACCTTGACGACCGCCCCCGGCTCCGCCAGCAGCTCCCTCTCGTCCAGCCCGAAGTGCCCGGCCAGGGCGGCCCGCAGACCGGGCAGGGCGTCGGCCCTGCCGCCCCAGATCTGCGCCGAACGCAGCACCGCCAGCACCAGGTTGACCCGCGCCTCGCCGACCGGTCCGCCGCCCAGGATGTGCAGGCCGTCGCGGATCTGTACGTCCTTGATCTCGCAGAGGTAGCCGTCGATGTGCATGACGAACTCGTCGAACTCGTCCTCGCCCGGCTGCTCGTCGACGTGCAGGTCGTGGTGGAGCTCGGCAGCCTTCACCAGGGTCCAGATCTGCGCCCGCACCGCCGGGGCCTTGGCCGGGTCCAGGTCGCTCACCAGGGCGTACTCGTCGAGGAGTTGCTCCAGCTTGGCCAGGTCTCCGTAGGTGTCGGCACGGGCCATCGGCGGCACCAGGTGGTCCACGATCGTCGCGTGCCCGCGCCGCTTGGCCTGGGTGCCCTCGCCGGGGTCGTTGACGATGAACGGATAGACGAGCGGCAGCTCGCCCAGCACGGCGTCCGGCGCACAGCCGGCGGAGAGGCCGAGGCCCTTGCCGGGCAGCCACTCCATGGTGCCGTGCTTGCCGAGGTGGACGACGGCGTCGGCGCCGAAGCTGTGCTCGAGCCAGCGGTAGGCGGCGAAGTAGTGGTGCGAGGGCGGCAGGTCGGGGTCGTGGTAGATCGCGATCGGGTTCTCGCCGAAGCCGCGCGGCGGCTGGATCAGCAGCACGACGTTGCCGAACCGCAGCGAGGCGAGCACGATGTCGTCGCCGTCCACGTAGAGCGAGCCCGGCGGCTCGCCCCAGTGCTCCAGCATGGCGTCGCGCAGCCCGGGGTCGAGCGCGTCGAACCAGCGCCGGTAGTCGGCCAGCGGCACCCTGGCGGGGGCGGCGGCGAGCTGCTCCTCGGTGAGCCACTCCACGTCGTGGCCGCCGGCGGCGATCAGACGGTGGATCAGTTCGTCGCCGCTGTCCGGGTAGTCGGCCACGCCGTACCCGGCGGCGCGCAGCGCGTCGAGCAGCCGGACGGCCGAGGCGGGGGTGTCCAGGCCCACGGCGTTGCCGACACGGGAGTGCTTGGTGGGGTAGGCGGTGAAGACGACGGCGATCTTCTTCTCCGCGTCGGGCTTGTGCCGGAGCGCGGCGTGCCGGAGCGCGATCCCGGCGACGCGGGCGGCGCGCTCCTCGTCGGCGACGTAGACGGGGATGCCCTCGGTGCCGGTCTCCTTGAAGGAGAAGGGCACGGAGACCAGCCGCCCGTCGAACTCGGGGATCGCCACCTGCATGGCCGCGTCGAGCGGGCTGAGCGCGGCGTCCGACTCGTCCCACGCGGCGCGGGAGGTGGTCAGGCACAGGCCCTGGATCACCGGGATGTCCAACTCGGCCAGCGCGCCGATGTCCCAGCTCTCCTCCTCCCCGCCGGCCGACGCCTCGGCCGCGACGGTCCCGCCCGCCGCGAGCACGGTCGCGACCAGCACGTCGCAGCGCCCGAGCAGTTCGTACAGCCCCGGATCCGCCCCGCGCGGTGCGTGATGGCCGTCTTCGGCGCGGCTCCGCTCCGGGCGGGTGCCGTTCGCTCGTTCCTCGCTTGCGGCCCCCACCCTCTGCTGCGCCTTGCCTACGCCGCGCAGGGAACCGCAGAAGACGGGCAGCGCCTGGCCGCCCTTGGCCTCGATGCGTTCGCACAGGGTGTCCACGAACGCGGTGTTCCCGGACAGCTCGTGGGCCCGGTAGAAGAGCACGCCCACCGTCGGCCGGCCGGGCGTCGGTCGGCGGTCGCCGCCGCGGACACCGAACTGGGGCATCGGCTCCGGCGGCGCGAAGCCCTCGCCGGTGAGCAGGACCGTGTCGGAGAGGAAGCGGGCCAGCTCGGCCAGGTTCCCGGGGCCGCCCTCGACGAGGTAGCGCAGGGCCTCCGCGACCACGCCCGCCGGGGCCGTGGACAGACCCATCAGCTCGGCGTCCGGCACCGCCTCGCCGCCCAGCAGGACGGTGGGCAGACCGGAGGCGGCGATGGCGTCGAGCCCGTCCTCCCAGGCGCGGCGGCCGCCGAGCAGCCGGACCACGACCACGTCCGCGCCGTCCAGCAGCCCGGGCAGTTCCTCGGTCACTGAGACCCGGGTCGGGTTGCCGATGCGGTAGCCGGCGCCGGAGGCGCGCGCGGCCAGCAGGTCGGTGTCGGCGGTGGAGAGCAGCAGCACGGTGGTGCTGTCGTCGCGGCTCATCCTCGGGGTCTCCTCAGTGCTGGGGTTCTCGGTGCTCGGCCGGTTGCGGCGGTCGGGGCGGTTCACGCCGCCCCCGGCGGGACGGGCGCCCCCGGAGGGACGAAGGGCAGGTCGGCGGGGACGCCCTGCTCGATCAGGCGCAACAGCGCGCCCGTGTCGGCGTGACGCTCGATCAGGTCGCCGAGGCGGTCCAGTCGTTGCTCGCGGGCGGCGGCGAAGCTGGTGTCCGGCGCGGGCTCGAAGGCGCGTCCGGCCAGGCGGGCGACCTCGCGCAGGAAGGCGCGGCGGAAGCCGTCGTTCTCCAGGGCGCCGTGCCAGGTGGTGCCCCACACCGCGCCCTCGCGGCAGCCGTCGAGGAAGGGCTCGCCGCCCTCGACCGCGGCCTGTCCGTGGTGGATCTCGTAGCCGTGCACGGTCTCCCCGAACGCCGTGCCGACCGGCCGGGCCAGCGTCTTGGCGGCCGCGAAGCGGATCCGCACCGGCAGCAGGCTGAGGCCTTCGACCAGCCCGGCCCCCGACTCGACCTCGTCGGTGATGGTCCGGCCGAGCATCTGGAAGCCGCCGCACACGCCGAGCACCGGCCGCCCCTCGGCGGCGCGGGCCTGGACGGCGGTGTCGAGTCGCTGCTCGCGCAGCCAGGCCAGGTCGGCGACGGTGGCCCGGGTGCCGGGCAGGACCACAAGGTCGGCGTCGGCCAGCTCCTCGGGCCGGGTCGCCCAGCGGACGAGCACGCCGGGCTCCTGGGCCAGCGCGTCGATGTCCGTGAAGTTGGACAGCCGGGGCAGCCGGACGACGGAGACCCGCAGCACGTCCCGGCCCACCGGCGGCCCGGCGGGGGCGGCGGCCGCGACGCCGGACAGGTCCAGCGAGTCCTCGGCGTCCAGCCACAGCCCCGGCAGCATCGGCAGCACGCCCAGCGTCGGACGGTGCGTCAACTCCCGCAGCTGGTCCAGCCCCGGCTGGAGCAGCCGCACGTCGCCGCGGAACTTGTTGACGATCCAGCCGCCGAGGTGGCGCTGGTCCTCGGCGGAGAGCAGGGCCAGCGTCCCGAACATCGAGGCGAAGACGCCGCCGCGGTCGATGTCGCCGACGACGACCACCGGAAGGCGGGCCGCCACGGCCAGGCCCATGTTGGCGATGTCCCGGTCGCGCAGGTTGATCTCGGCGGGGGAGCCGGCGCCCTCGCAGATCACCACGTCGTGGCGGGACCGCAGGTCGTCCAGGCAGTCCAGGGCGATCCGCAGCAGCGCGGGCTTGCGCTCGCGGTAGTCCAGCGCGCCCACCTCCGCGACGGGCCGGCCGAGCACGACGACCTGGCTGCGCTGGTCGCTGCCCGGCTTGAGCAGCACCGGGTTCATCGCCGCCTCGGGCTCGACGCGGGCGGCGGCGGCCTGCATCGCCTGGGCCCGCCCGATCTCGGCGCCGTCGTGGGTGACGAAGGAGTTGAGCGACATGTTCTGCGCCTTGAACGGCGCGACCTTGACGCCCTGTCGGCTGAGCCAGCGACAGATCCCGGCGGTGACGACGCTCTTGCCCGCGTCGGAGGTGGTTCCGGCGACCAGCAGGGCTCCGGCGGGGCTCATCGCTTCCTCCAGTGGGTCGCCAGGGACACGGCGCAGGTCACGCCGAGGGCGAGCAGGCCGACCCGGCGCGAGAGCCGGCAGGCACGCTCGATGTCGTCCACGCTCACCGGCCGCAGTTCCGCGCCGAGGACCGGCCGGTGCTCGACCCGCTCGCCGTACCGGAGCGGGCCGCCGAGCCGGACGCCGAGCGCCCCGGCGAAGGCCGCCTCCGCATGCCCGGCGTTGGGGCTGGGGTGGCTCGCGGCGTCGCGCCGCCACACCTTCCAGGCGCGGACCGGGTCCGGCGAGGCGACGACGGTCAGCAGCGCCGTCAGCCTCGCCCCGGGCCAGCCCGCGACGTCGTCCAGGCGGGCGGAGGCCCAGCCGAAGCGCAGGTACCTCGGGGAGCGGTGGCCGACCATGGCGTCCAGCGTGTTGACCGCGCGGAAGGCCAGCAGCCCCGGCGTTCCGGCGAGGGCGCCCCAGGTCAGTGCGTTGACGACGGCGTCGGCGGTGTTCTCGCCCACCGACTCGACCACGGCGCGGGCGAGTTCACGCTCCGTCAGTTCCCGCGGGTCGCGTCCGCACAGGTAGGGAAGGCGGTCGCGGGCGGCGTCGAGGTCCCCGGCGTCGAGGTGGCGGGCGATCGTGCGGGCCTCGCGGACGAGCGAGGCGCCGCCGAGCACGGTCCAGGTCGCGGCGGCCGCGAGGGCGGCGCGGGGGAGGCGGCGGTCGGCCCAGCGGGCGGCGGCGAGGATGGAGCCCACGGTGAGGGCGGTGAAGGCGGCCCCGGCGGCGCGGTGGTCCCGCCACAGACGGCGTTCCAGCGCCCCGGCGAGCCGTCCGAAGCCGGCCACGGGGTGGCCGCGTCGGGGGTCGCCGAAGGCGGCGTCGGCGGCGTATCCGACGGCGGCCCCAAGCGCGTAGGCGCTGCGCACCGGTGTGTCCTCACTCAGGGTCCGCGCCCCGGGTCGACGATCCGGAGGCGAGAGTCTCCTGGCTCCCCGGATCAGCGCCCCTGCGCGCCTTCCCGCGGCCGGATGGCCGCCGTGGCGTCGTGCGCAGGTGCTCCCCGGTGACAGTGGCGGGACCGCGCCGGATTCGCACCGGCTTCCTCTGCTTGCCTCCGATTGGCGAAAAGATCCCACCACGCGGGCGGACGCCAGGTCAACACGGCCTCCACGCGTGGTGGGTCACAGTGCGTCAGGTCAGACACCCCATGACGTTTGAGGTCAAGCGGCATGGAGGTGTGCGTGGTGTGACCAGGCGGTCGCTTCGTCATAGTGGGTGCGGGTCTTGAGGCATCCGTGGAGGATGCCGACGAGCCGGTTGCCGACTTGGCGGAGGGCGGCGTTGTAGCCGGCCTCGCGGGCTCGTTGTTTGTCGTAGTAGCGGCGGGCTCCGGGTGAGGCGCGCAGGGCCGAGAACGCCTGGCGCTGGAGGGCGTCGGCGAGCCGGTTGTTGCGCACGTAGCGGGCCTGGACATTGTGGCTCTTGCCGGAGGCCCGGGTGACCGGGCTGGTCCCGGCGTAGTTCTTGCGGGGCTTGGCGGAGCTGTAACGGGTGGGGTCGTCCCCGAACTCGGCGAGCACCCGGGCGCCGGTGATCTCTCCGATGCCGGGCATCGACAGGTAGATCTCAGCGTCCGGGTGCGCGAGAAAATGCGCCTTCACCTGCTCTTCCATCACGGTTATCTGCTCGTTCAGGGCGAGCAGGAGTCGGGCGTGGGCGGTGGTGGCGGCCGCGTAGGCGGCGGCCACCGGCCCGGGCAGCTCCAACTGCTTCTCGCGCAGTGCGGCCTGGATCGCCCCGGCTTTCTGGTCCCGGTTGTGCCGCCGGGCCCGCGAGAGGACTGCGGCGATCTGGGAGCGGGTTAGCTTCGCCGCCGCCTGCGGCGTGGGTGCCTTGATCAGCAGTTCCAGCGCGTCGGTGCTGGTCAGCTCCAGGCTCGTGTAGGCGTTCAGGGCGGCGGGGAAGTACTCGCGCAACGTGTTGCGCAACCGCTGGAAGGTGCGGGTGCGTTCCCAGATCAGGGTCTGGTGGGCCCGGGCGACGACCTTGACGGCCTGGGCCTGGGCGCTGTCCCCGGCGACGGGCCGCAGCTGGTCGCGGTCGATGCGGACCATGTCGGCCAGTGCATGGGCGTCGCCCTTGTCGCTCTTGGCACCGGAGGTGCCGTACCGCTCCTTGAACCGGGCGACCTGCCTGGGGTTGATCGCATAGACCTGGTAGCCGACGGCGAGCAGGGCCTGCACCCAGGTGCCGCGATCGGTCTCTATCCCCACGACCACGTCGGCCGGATCGAGGTCCTCGCCTGAGTGCTTGGCCACGAGCTCATGGAACGTGGCGATGCCCTCCGCGCCCTCGGGCAGCCTCGCGGTCGCGAGCCTGCGGCCGGTGGCGTCCTGGACCTCGACGTCATGGTGGTCCTCGGCCCAGTCGTCGCCGATCAGCAGCAACTCTTCCTCCCCGTCGGATACTTCCTGGTCGTGCAGCCTGCGGAAGACACGGCACGCGGCCTAATGGATCCAGTGCTCACGCTCTGCTCGGCGGGCACGCCACCCCATCAGCGGTCATGGCCTTCCGACCGACCAGCAGGGGCACGGTCTGACCTCAGAGCTCGAACGGCTCCGGCAGCGAGAGTGCTCACCTACTGGCGGCTACGGCACCGAGTCTCGCCGACCCGGTAGCTCCCATTAGGCGGCGCGGTCCTCGTGGTGGGACGGCTGCGACTGGCTGCGCATCCGGGGCTGCAGTTTGAGGAGGGTGACGGCGTGTTGGACGACCTGGTCGGCGGGGCTCTGGGGAGGCCGCAGGAAGTGGTCCTCGAACCAGGAGAGACCAAGGATGACCAGCAGGCCGAACGGGGCTACGAGCAAACACAGAAAGACAGACATGGGCTCCCCAAGGTGTCGAATGCTGTGTGCCGGACGGTCCCCGAACCGTCGGCTCAAGCTTGCCCCGCTTTGGGACGATTCGCACTCCGAGGGAGCCTGCCCCGTCGCCGCGGGTTCAGTGCCGCCCGGAGACCACGTCCGCTACCCGGGCGATGGGGGAGGTGGTCCCGCGGCCCGCCGACTCCGCGCGGTCGGCCGCGTGGTACGCCGCGTACATCGCCTGGACGCCGAGCCAGCGCAGGGGCTCCGGTTCCCACTTGCGCACCCGGTGGCCCACCCACGGCAGCGCGGTCAGCTCCGTGTCCTCGCCCAGGACCAGGTCGCGCAGGGTGCGACCGGCCAGGTTCGTCGTGGTCACGCCGCTGCCGACGTAGCCGCCCGCCCAGCCGAGGCCGGAGGCGCGGTCGAGGGTCACCGTGGAGCACCAGTCGCGCGGCACGCCCAGCACGCCCGACCAGGCGTGCTCGATCCGGACGCCCGGCCGCAGCGCCGGGAAGAAGCGGGTCAGGATCTCGTGCAGCTGCTCGATGGTCCGCTGGTGCGTGCCGCCGTCGTTGTCGGTGCGCGAGCCGAAGCGGTAGGGGACGCCGCGCCCGCCCAGGGCGATCCGGTCGTCCGCGGTGCGCTGGGCGTACATGTAGGCGTGCGCCATGTCGCCGAGCGTCTCGCGGCCCTCCCAGCCGACGGAGTCCCAGAACTCCTTGCCCAGCGGCTCGGTGACGATCAGCGAGGAGTTCATCGGCAGCCAGGACCGCTTCTCGCCACGCAGGTTGGCGGTGAAGCCCTCGGTGCAGCGCAGCACGTACTCGGCGCTGACCGTGCCGTGCGGGGTGACCGCCCGCGCGCGGGAACCGGACGAGGCCGGATGGATCTCGGTGACCGCGGTCTGCTCGAAGACCTCGACGCCGAGCGCGCGCACCGCGTCGGCCAGGCCGCGGACCAGCTTCGCCGGCTGGATGCGGGCGCCGTGCGGGTTCCAGACGCCGCCCAGGGTGCCGGCCACGTCGATGCGGGCGCGGGACGCGGCCGCGTCCAGGCGCTCGACGTCGGTGACGCCGTAGGCGTGCTCGTCGGTCAGGTAGGCGTCCAGGCGGGCGAGTTGGGCCGGCGTGCGGGCGACCTCCAGCACGCCGCCCCGGTGCGCGTCGGCGTCGATGCCCTCGGCGGCGCAGACCCGGAGCACCTCGTCCACGGCGGCCGTCATGGCGCGCTGCAGCGCGACCGCGCGGGGCTTGCCGTAGCGGCGGGCGAAGACGCCGCGCCCGGCGAAGCCGTTGTAGAGCCAGCCGCCGTTGCGGCCGGAGGCGCCGTAGCCGCAGAAGCGCTGCTCGAGGACGGCGATGCGCAGGGACGGCCGGGCCCGCTTGAGGTAGTAGGCCGTCCACAGGCCGGTGTAGCCGCCGCCGACGACGGCGACGTCCACGGTGAGCGGGCCGCCGAGGGGTGGCGTGGCGGCGGGCAGTCCGAGCTCGTCGTACCAGAAGGAGACTCCGCCGTTGCGGGCGCTGCTGACGGGCTGGCTGCTGCTCACGGCCTGCTGACCTGCTTTCTTGTCGCGGTGCCGGGGACGCTAGTGCGCGCTCCGCGCCCGGGGCAACGGGCACTGTGTCACGTCCGGCGCAAGGAACCGGACACTCCGTCGGATGGGTGACCAGAGCTGGCGGCGCGTCGGACGGGGTACTGGGATGGGTGGAGGCGTTGTCGGCTCGGGAACTGAGGTGCGAGATGCGTTGGTCGAGGGCAGCCGCAGTGGCCACGGTCTCGGTGGTGGGCGCGGGCGCGGTCGCCCTGGTCGCCGGCCGCGCCGTCTCGGACCTGGTGCTGCGCCCCGGCCGCAGGCCCCCGGCGACGGGGGACGGCCTGCGGGTGCACGCCGTGGAGCCCGGCAGGGTGGAGCTGACCCGCACCCCGGAGACGGAGCGGCGCGGCGTCTACGCCCTGGAGTGGGCCGTGGCGGGACACGCGGTGGTCGGGCCGGTGCTGGGCACGACCTCGCAGACGGTCGTCCGCGAGTTGCGGCAGGGACCGGCGCCCGAGCCGGGCGCCGCGGTGCGGATCACCCCGAGGGTGGATCTCGGGGACCCCAAGTCCCGTTGGGGGATCGACTTTTCGGAGACCTCCGTGCGCGGCGAGCTGGGCCCGATGCCGGCCTGGTTCACCTCGGGGGTGCGCGACCCCTGGGTGATCGCCGTGCACGGGCTCGGCGCCGACCGGCAGCAGGTGCTGCCGCTGCTGCCGCTGTTCCAGCGGCTGAAGCTGCCGGTGCTGGCCATGACCTACCGGAACGACGAGGGGGCGCCCCAATCCCCGGACGGCGTCGGGCACTTCGGCGAGACCGAGTGGCGCGACGTGGAGGCGGCGATCCGCCTGGCCGCGAGCAGCGGGGCGAGCCGGGTGGTGCTCTACGGCTGGTCGGTGGGCGCGACGATGGCCCTGCAGGCCGCGGAGCGGTCCGACCACGCGGACATGGTGCGGGGGCTGATCCTGGACTCCCCGGTGCTGGACTTCCGGGGGACGGTCCTGCGGTCCGCGGAGCGGAGAGGTGTGCCGTCCCCGCTGGCCGCCCTGGGGTTGCGGGCCGCGGAGGGCCGCACGGCGGTGGACCAGGCGGAGTTCGACCGGATGGCGTCGGGGGTGGGCCTGAAGGTGCCGACGGCGCTGCTGCACAGCCCCGACGACACGGTCGCCCCGATCGCCCCGGCGCGGCGACTGGCCTACAACCGCGACGAGCTGGTGCTCTTCGAGCAGTTCCCGGGCGCGGAGCACGCCGCCCTGTGGAACTCGGCCCCCGACCGCTACGAGGACGTCCTGCGGCGCTTCCTGACCCCCTTGCTGTAGTCGCACCTCCCCCTGGGGGCGCGAGGAACGCGCGAGCTAGTGCCGTGTCCGGATAGGTTCGCCGGGTTGCGGTGTCCGGTGGTGGGGGCACCCCCGGCCGAAGGCTGGGGGAGTGCCGTGCCGGGCGCCGCAACACGTGGACCCATCCGGACACGGCACTGGCCACCACTCGGGGAGGTCCGGCCTGCAGTCAGGGTCGAACCTCCGTGGGTGGTGGGTCGCTCGCGCAGTTCCTCGCGCCCCTTACGGGGCCTTGGGGCGTGATACGTCTGCAACACAAAAGTCATCCCCGTGTCGCCTGAAACCCGCGGCGCGCCTGGGATGTGACAAGAGGCGGGGCTTCGGGGAAGACTGCACGGCGTGACGTCCCGGAATTCGCGCGACCGTGATTCCCGACCGCAACGCGGCGGCAGCATCCCCGCCTCCGCACGAGTGACTCGGCTGCCCACCGCCGCCGTCGGCATCCCGCCCCGCCGGGAGCCCTCGCGGCGGAAGCCGCCCGCAGGGCTGCCCGGGCCGGCCGCGCTCGCGCCGCTCGCGCGGCGCCTCCTGCAGGACGCCGTCCGCGTCGCCCGCTGGGCGGGCGAGCTGGCCGCCGTGGACAAGCGCGGCGACCTGCTGCCGCAGGACGCGCAAGACGCCGGGCACGCCCTCGCCCTGACGGTGGATCAGGCCCTCGCGGCCTGGGAGCGGGCGCGCCTCGTCGGGCTGGTGGAGCTGCGCGGGGCCGGGGCCGGCCCCGGCTGGCGGCTGCACGCCTGGGAGCACGACGACGAGGCGGTGATCCGCGGCTGGGCCGCGCTCTTCGACGCCTGGACGCTGCTGGTCTCCGTCCCGGACCGCTCACTCACCGCCCTCGCCGGGCACGCCGTGGACCACGCGCCGCAACTGCTGTCGTTCCTGCACCTGGTGGACGGCCCGGTCGCGCAGACCGAGCTGGGCGAGCTGCTGCGTCGCGGCCTGGACGACCAGTGGCACGGCGGGGCCGACGCCCTCGCCGGGGGCTCCCCGGTGCCGCACGCGGCCTGGGCCGTCTCCGCCGTCCGCGGCGACGCCGGGGCCACCGCCTCCCTCACGCAGGCCTACGGGCCCGCGGACGTCGCCGCCGTGCTCGGCTGGATGCTGGACGGGTTCGAGGCCGTCGGGGCCCTCGTCCGCCGGGACGCCGAGCACGTGGAACTGACTCCGCTGGGGCACTGGGCGGTGCGGGCCAAGCTGGAGGAGATCTGCACGGTCGCGCAGACCGCCGCCGGGCACATCGAGCAGTCCGCCTACGAGCTGTTGGCCGCCTGCGCCGGCTATGCCCCGGGGCCGGCCCGGGCGGAGTACCGGGCGTGGGTGGCGGCCCGTCAGGTCGACCGCGCCGTGGCCGACTTGCTCGCCGTGGCCCGGGGCGAGGACGCGCTGCTGCGGGGGCTCGCCTTCGAGGCGCTGCGGGTGGCCGGGCACCCGGCCGAGCCCGCCGTCCGCGAGGCGCTGGCCGAACAGACGCTGCGCCCCTACGCGCTGCTGTGGCTGGCCGAGCAGGCCGACGAGGGGGTGGCCCCGGCGGACGTGCTGGACCAGGACGACGCGGCGTGGCTGTGGGTGGACACCGGCGCGGCCGTGCTCGAGCACGGCGACACCGGGATGCTGGTCCGCCACGTCCAGGGCGCCGCCGACGGCGATCCCGGGCGGCTGTTCGCGCTGGCCCGCCGGGTCGGCCACCCGCGGGCCGGGCACGTGCTGGCGGCGGTGGCCTCGGCGCATCCGGATCCCGCCGTGGCGCGTGCGGCGCGGCGCAGTGCGTTCAGCGTGCACGAGGGCGGAGCATGATCCCATGTCGGTCCAGTGGGATGAATCGGAGGCGGCCCGCCTGACGGCGGCTCAGCTCAGCGCCGAGGGTGTCGTCGCGGTCGCGTTCACCTGGGTGGACAACGCGGGGATCGCGCGGGTCAAGGGCGTACCGGTGCGGCGGCTGGCGGAGGCGTCGGCGTACGGCGTCGGCATGTCCCCGGTCTTCGACGTCTTCCTGGCCGACGACTCGGCCACGACCAGCCGCTGGATCGGTGGCCCCGGCGGCGACCTGCGGCTCTTCCCCGACCTGACGCGGGCGGTGCCGCTGGCCGCGCAGCCGGGCTGGGCGTGGGTCCCCGCGGACCGGGTGCAGCAGGACGGCCGGAACCATCCCGGCTGCCAACGCCTGTTCCTCAAGCGGATGGTGGAGCGGGCGCTGGCCCAGGGGCTGACCTTCCGGGCGGCGTTCGAGGTGGAGTGGATCGTCCAGCGCAGCGACGGCGGCTACCCGACCCAGGGCCCCGCCTACGGCCTGCAGCGGGTCACCGACCTGTCGGACTACCTGCGCGACCTGCTGCAGGCGCTGGAGGCCGAGGGCCTGGAGGTGCAGCAACTGCACCCGGAGTACTCACCCGGGCAGTTCGAGGTCTCCGTCGCCGCCGAGGACCCGCTGGCGGCCGCGGACACGAGCGTGCTGGTCCGGCACACGATCCGGGGGGTCTCCGACCGGCACGGGCTGCGGGCCTGCTTCGCCCCCGCCTTCGAGCCGGGCGGCGTGGGCAATGGCGGGCACCTGCACCTGAGCGTCTGGCGCGGGGACGAGAACCTGTTCTCCGGCGGACCGGGACGCCACGGGCTCACCAAGGAGGGGGAGGGCTTCCTGGCCGGCGTGCTGGAGCAGATGCCCGCGCTGCTGGCGCTCGGCGCGCCCTCGCCCGCGAGCTACCTGCGCCTGGTGCCCTCGCACTGGGCCGGCGCCTACGCCTGCTGGGGACTGGAGAACCGGGAGGCATCGGTCCGGCTGGTGGCGGGCCTGCCCCGGGTCGCCAACGCCGAGTTCAAGAGCTTCGACCTGAGCGCCAACCCGTACCTGGTGCTGGGCGGCGTGATCGCGGCCGGTCTCGCGGGCGGCGGCACCCTGCCCGAGGAGGTCGAGGGGGACCCGGCGCACCTGGCCGATCCGCCGCCCCGGCTGCCGTCCTCGCTGGACCAGGCCGTGGAGGCGTTCTCCGCGAGCACGCTGCTGGCCGAGGCGATGGGGGAGCCGCTCTACGAGGCGGTGCGGGCGGTGCGCCGCGCGGAGTCCGAGCAGTGGGCGGGCGCGGCTCCGGAGGCGCTGATCGCGGCGACGCGCTGGCGGTACTGATGACCCTTCAGCTGGTCGACCACCACTGCCACGCCGTCCACGGCGGGGAGCTGCCGGACGACGTCTTCGCCTCCTGGCTCACCGAGTCGGACCGCTCGCCCGCGGCCGGCACGTCCCCCTGGGACAGCTCGCTGGGCCTCGCGGTGCGCCGCTGGTGCCCGCCCGTGCTGGGCCTGGAGCCGTGGGCGGGGCCCGAGGCGTACCTCGCCCGGCGGCGCGAGCTCGGTGCGGCCGCTGCCAACTCCCGGCTGCTGCAGGCCGCGGGGCTCGCCGAAGTGCTGGTCGACACCGGCCTGGACGGCCCCGGGCTGCTGGCCCCCGCCGACCTCGCGGCGCAGGCCGGCGCCGGGTGGCGCGAGGTGGTGCGGGTGGAGGCGGTCGCCGAGCGGCTGCAGGGCACCACCGCCGAGCACTGGGCCAGGGATGTCGCCGCCGCGCTGGCCGCGACCGGCGCGACGGCCTTCAAGTCCGTCGCCGCCTACCGCTGCGGACTCGACCTGCCGGGGGAGCGGCCCAGCCCGGCGGAGGTCGCCAACGCGGCCGGGGACTACCTGGGCGCCGGCGGTGGACGGCTGACCCATCCGGTGCTGATCCGTCAGCTGCTGTGGACCGCACTGGAGTCGGGCCGCCCGCTCCAGCTGCACACCGGATTCGGCGACCCCGACGTCACACTGCACCGGGCCGACCCCTCGCTGCTGACGCCCTTCCTGCGCGCGGTGGAGCCGCTGGGCGTGCCGGTGGTGCTGCTGCACGGCTGGCCGTACCACCGCCAGGCCGCCTGGCTGGCGCAGGCCTTCCCGCACGTCTACGCCGACCTGGGGCTGACGCTGGGTCATGTCGGGCCGGCCGCACCGCGGGTGCTGGGCGAGGCGCTGGAGCTGGCGCCCTTCGGCAAGCTGCTGTTCTCCACCGACGCCTACGGCCTGGCCGAGCTGTACCTGGTCGGCTCGCGCAACTTCCGGGCCGCGGTGCAGGAGTGGGCCGGCGGCGCCCACCTGCCGCAGGCGGAGGCGGACCGGATCGCCCGGCTGATCGGCTGCGAGAACGCCCGCCGCGTCTACGGCCTGACGCCCTGAACCTCGCGCGCGAAGAACGCGGGCAGCGGCTCCCCGACGCGGTGCAGCCGGCGCACCAGGTCGCGCGCCTCGGCGACGGTGTCCGGATCGGTGCACCGCACCGCGCCGTCGGGGAGGCCGTCCGGGGTGTAGCGGACGTCGAACACGGCATGGCGGCCGAGCACCACGAGCTCGGGCAGCGGGCCGGCGAGGCTGTCGTCGACGATCCGGACGTTCTCGCCGAGCTGGTCCTTCAGCCGCAGCAGGTGCAACTCCCAGAGCAGGTACGGCGAGAGCGGCCGCTCGACGACCCGGACCCGGTGGTGGCGCACGCCTGCCGCGGCGATCCGGGACAGGTGGGCGGCGACGTCCGGCCGCGACTCCTCGACCAGCCGCAGCGCCAGGTCCCAGTCCCCGTCGCGGAAGTACGCCTCCCAGCTGGCCAGTCCGGGCTCCTGGTAGTGCTGCAGCCGCTCCAGCTTCCAGAAGCCTTCGGGGCCGCTGCGCCAGAAGAGTTCCTCGAAGCAGGCGAGGTACTCCGCCTGGTCGAGGCGTTCACCCTGGTCCATGCGGGGGAGGGTGTAGGCGGTCACGTGCGGTCCTCCGGAGGGTAGGCAGGGGCGCGTCAACTGGCACGGTATCCAATCGAGATGACGTTTCGTCGGCTTATCGACTCGTCCTCGCCCTCGGGTTAACGGTTTCACAACGTCCTCGGCGCGGTGCTGGCTGTCACCACCGCGAGTGTGGTCGAGTCACTCCGGCCCGATGCCTCTGTTTTGAGCACGGCAGTTTGAACCGGTGCACCCATCACTCGGGGAGGATCTGTTGACCACGGCTCGTTCACTCAGGCGGCGCAGAGGCGCGCTCACCGTCAGCGCCCTCGCCGCCCTGGGACTTCTTGCGGCCGTCCCGGCCCAGGGCATGACGATCCATCACCATCTCGGCGGCACCGGCGTGCACGCCCTCGTCGCGGGCGGCGGGGGTGACAACGGCGACGACCAGGAGGAGGCCGACGAGATCGCCGAGGGCGCGGCCCAGTACGCCGAAGCCCGCACCTCCCCCGGCGTGGTGGCTCCCGGCGCGTACGGCGCGGCCTGGGCCTCGCTGCAGCGCCTGCCGCGCACGGGCGGCGACTGGACGCACGTCACCAGGCTCCCCTACGACTCCGACGATCCCCGCTACCGCGACTACGACTCCAACTCCTCGGGCGGCATGGGCCTGGTCACCGGCCGCACGGCCGCGCTCGCCGCCGACGACAGCGGCGACGTGTGGGCCGCCTCGGCCGGCGGCGGCGTCTGGCGCTCGCGCTCCGGCGGCGGCCACTGGCAGCCGATCAGCGACGCGCTCCCGGCGCAGGCCAGCGGCGCGCTCACGCTCGACGGCAAGGGCCGCCTCTGGTACGGCACGGGCGAGTCCTCCACCAACTCCGACGCCTACCTCGGCAGCGGCGTCTACCTGCTGGACGACCCGGTGCACGGGAAGTTCGAGCCCGGCGACCGGGTGGGCGGCACCGAGCTGGAGAGCACCGCGATCCACGAGCTGCGCATCCACGGCGACCGGATCTGGGCGGCCACCACCGAGGGCCTGTGGTCCCACTCGCTGAAGAACAAGCGCGGCGCCTGGACCCTGGAGTACGCCCCCAATCCGGACTACCTGCCGGGCCACCCGCTGGCGAACGACCCGGCCTCGGCCTACAAGAACATCGTCAGCGACGTCGCCTTCGACCCCAAGGACCCGTCCAAGGTCGTCGCGGCCGTCGGCTGGCGCAGCGGCGACAGCTACAACGGCTTCTTCTCCCGTGGCGCGGACGGCAGTTGGACCCGGCTGACCTCGCTGGGCGACCTGCCGACCGACCCGTACGAGATCGGCACGGTGACCTTCGCGGCCTCCGCCGACGGCTCCCGCTACTACGCCATCGACCAGTCTCCCAACGGCATCAACGGCGTCAGCGGCGACCCGCTGGCGGGCATCTTCGTCTCCAGGTCCGGCTCCCCCTTCGGCCCGTGGACGAAGATCGCCGACCCGGACACCCTGGTCGCGGCCGGTTCCCAGGCGGGCGAGCCGGGCGGCCAGTCCTGGTACGACCAGTTCCTGCAGGTGGACCCGACCAACCCGGACCACGTCTACGCGGGCCTGGAGGAGGTCTTCGAGACCAAGGACGGCGGTGCCAGCTGGACCACGCCGGGTCCGTACTGGAACTTCTACCTGCCGTGCTGGAGCATCGACCCGACGAAGCAGACGGGTGACTGCTCGCAGACCACCCACCCGGACCAGCACGCCGTCGCGGTCGGCACGGTGCACGGCACGCCGGTGCTCTTCGTGGGCAACGACGGCGGCATCTACCGCCGTCCGGTCGCCGGCAGCGCGGGCGCCGACGGCCACGCCACCGACTGGACCTCGCTCAACGACGGCACCATCGACGCGCTGCAGTACTACTCGGTGGGCGTGGGCAAGGACCTGGCCAACGGCGGCCTGGTGGTCACCGGCGGCCTGCAGGACAACGGGCAGTCGATCCTGCGCGGCGGCGACACCGTGATGGGATCCAACTTCGGCGGCGACGGCGGCCGGACCCTCACCGACCCCGCCAACGGCTGCAACATGGCAGCGGAGTACGTCTACCTGGAGATCAACGTCACCCAGAACTGCGCGGCCAACAACGGCCTGGGCGCGCCGACGACGTACAACGTGCCGCCGCCGGACAACAAGACGTCCGAGGCCCGCTTCATCGCGCCGTTCGTCGCCGACGCGAAGACGCCGAACCTGTGGATCGCGGGCGGCCGCCACGTCTGGGCGCAGACCCAGGGCTACGCCATCCGCTCCTCCGCGCAGTGGAGCAGCCTGTTCGACCTCGGCCAGGGGCACACGGCCACGGCCGTGGCGTCCTCGGGCGGCAAGGTCTACGCGGCCTGGTGCGGTCCGTGCAACAGCACCGGCTTCCAGCGCGGCCTGGCCGTCGGCAACGCCGACGGCAGCGGCTGGCAGCAGCTGACGCTGCCGGCCAACGTCCCCAGCCGGTACCTGAGCGACGTGCAGATCGACCCGAACGACGGCAGCCACGTCTACCTGGTCGTCAACGGCTTCTCGCGGGCGTGGAACGAGGGCCCGGGCGCGGGCGTCGGCCATCTCTACGAGAGCCGCGACGGCGGGCAGAGCTGGACCGACATCTCGGCCAACCTGCCCGACGTGCCGGGCGACTCGCTGGTGCTGCTGCCCAACGGCGGTCTGGCGCTGGGCACCGACCTGGGCGTGCTGTACCGGGCTCCGCACCGGGCGTCCTGGCAGGTCGTCGGCGAGCTGCCGGCGGTGGCCGTCGACCAGCTGCTGCTGGGCCCGGACGGCAAGCTGTACGCCGCCACCCACGGGCGCGGCATCTGGTCCTTCCCGGTGAAGAAGCTGGACTGGTAGTACCAGCGCCGGCACCGTCGGAATAAAGCCTGACGGATCAGGGTTCTGCTGTGGTGTCCGGCCCGCAACGGACGGCCGGGCACCACAGCGACCTGAAGGGCAGGACCACATGGCGAAGATCGCCGTCATCGGCGCCAAGGGCACCATCGGCTCACGCATCGTCAACGAGGCGGTGGCGCGCGGGCACCAGGTCACCGCGGTGGTGCGCGACCCCGCGGGCTACGACGCCCCGGAGGGCGTCGCGGTCGTCGCGGGCGACGTACTCGACCCGGCTGCCGTGGCCAAGGCCGCGGGCGGCCAGGACGTGGTCGTCAGCGCGGTCGGCGGTGGCGACGGCCCGGGGCACAGTGCGCTGATCGAGCCCGCGGCCCGGTCGCTCGTCGAGGCGCTGCGCGGACTCGGCGCGGACGCGCCCCGGCTGATCGCGGTGGGCGGCGCCGGCAGCCTGGAGACCGTCCCCGGGCAGAAGGTCTGG
This sequence comes from Streptacidiphilus monticola, assembly GCF_042658505.1. Classification (NCBI taxonomy): domain Bacteria; kingdom Bacillati; phylum Actinomycetota; class Actinomycetes; order Kitasatosporales; family Streptomycetaceae; genus Streptacidiphilus; species Streptacidiphilus monticola. The sequence continues at coordinate 101,594 of NZ_JBHSQJ010000031.1, forward strand.
GACGCCCCGGGGCTGCCCGGGTGGCTGCTGGAGATCATGCATGCCCACGGCGACGCCCTGGACTTCTACCGCACGGTCGAGGACGTCGCCTGGACCAACCTCAGCCCCGCCGGGACCATCGCGCCCGGCGAGCGCACCGGCTCCTACCGCACCGGCACCGAGCGGCTGGTCGTGGACGAGGCCGGTGAGAGCCGGATCTCCGCCGAGGACTACGCGGTCGCCGTGGTCGACGAGATCGAGCGTCCGCAGTTCGTCGGCGCCCGGTTCACCGTGGGGTACTGAGCGACTGTCATTTCTGATCGCCCGTCACGGACATGACTGTGACGGGCGGTAACGTGTGGGCAAGTAGTGACGGGGAAAAGGCGGGACATGGCTGCGGCACAGGAACACGTGATCGACTCACCGGGTGCGGCGGTGGCCGACCCCCGGATCCGGGCCTTCGGAGTGCTGCTCACCACGGCCTCGCTGATGGAGCGCCTGCTCGGCGCGACGATGGAGCGGGAGAGCGGCATCAGCCACGCGATGTTCGAGGTGCTGCTCCATCTCCAGGCGGCGCCCGAGGAGGGCGCGATGATGAGCGACCTCTCCCGCTCGCTGGTGCTGACCAGCGGCGGCGCCACCCGCCTGGTCGACCGGATGGTCGAGGCCGGCCTGGTCAGCCGCAGCCGCTCCAGCCAGGACAAGCGCGTCCAGCTGGTCTCGCTGACGGATGCCGGACGCGAGAAGCTGACCGAGGCAGCGGCCCGCCACGCGGCACAGCTCGACGCCCACCTCTACGACGTCCTGCCGCCGGGCGAGCGCGACACGATGCTGCAGGGCCTGGACGACCTCGGCCGCCATGTGCGCGAGGTCCTGCCCCCGTTGGGCTGAGCGGCGCCCCGGCCCCGGCCAACTGCCCTGCGCTCGGCGCCCGCTGAGGGGCCGTCAGCACGAAGCCCCCGTCCCTGCCGGGACGGGGGCTTCGGCGCGTTCACCGCCTGCGCGGCGGGCCGCGTCAGTGGGCCGAGCGCTGCTCCGCACGACGGGCGCGGACGTCGCCGACCTTGCGGCGGATGACCATCAGCGGAGCCATCAGCGCCAGCGCCACCTGCAGGCTCGCGCCGATCTGCAGCAGCGTCTCGCCCGCCGGCAGGCCGGTGGCCCAGGCGGCCAGGCAGCCCATGCTGACGACGATCCAGACGAGCGTCGCCGTGGCCAGCTTGCCCTGCGGCTTGGGGTACTCGACCTGACTCACCATCAGCGCCGCCACCAGGACGATGCCCACCGCGCCCAGCACGAAGTTCGGGTTCAGCAGCACGATCGAGATGACCGTCAGCGCGCCCATCGGCGACGGCATGCCCTGGAAGATGCCCGGCCGGGCCGCCGCGCAGGAGAAGCGGGCCAGCCGCAGCACCACCGCGAGCAGCACGGAGATGGCGACCGCCGCCCCCACCCGCTGGTGGCCGTCGTTGGCGACCATGCCCCAGACCATGACGAAGTAGGCCGGCGCGATGCCGAAGCTGGTGAGGTCGGCCAGGTTGTCCAGCTCGGCGCCCAGCGCGCTGCTGCGCAGCTTGCGGGCGACCAGGCCGTCGAACAGGTCGCACATCGAGCCGATCAGCAGCAGGGTCACCGCCGTGGCGGCGGCGCTGCGGCTGTTGGCGGCCGAGAGCGTCCCGGTCAGGTGCGGGATCAGGACGCCGGTGGTGGTGCAGTAGATCGCGAGAAAGCCGCAGACCGCGTTGCCGAGCGTGAACAGGTCCGCGGTGGACAGCTGCTGCGGCGAACGGGGGGCGCGCAGTTCCCGGTCCCGCGCCCAGTGGCGCAGGCGCAGGCGCTGGGCGCGCTCCTGCTCGGTCTCCTGGAAGTCGTCAGTCACGGTCAAGGCGCGTCACCCCCGCTGTGGTCTTCTGACCCACCACCACGCCGGGCTCGACGCCCTCGGGGAGGTAGGTGTCGACACGGGAGCCGAAACGGATCAGACCGACGCGCTCGCCCTGGTCCACCTTGGTGCCGCTGGTCACGTAGGGCACGATGCGGCGCGCGACCGCGCCGGCGATCTGCACCATCTCGACGTCGCCGATCTCGGTGTCGAAGTGCCACACGACCCGCTCGTTGCGGTCGCTGTCCTTGTTGAACGCCGGGACGTAGCCGCCGGGCACATGCTCGACCGAGCGCACGGTGCCGCTGAGCGGCGCACGGTTGACGTGGACGTTGAGCGGGCTCATGAAGACCGCCACGCGGGTGCGGCCGTCCGGCCAGGCGTCGATGGACTGCACGACGCCGTCGGCGGGGGAGATCACCCGACCGGGGGCGATCTCGCGCTCCGGGTCGCGGAAGAACCACAGCATGCCCGCGCTCAGCGCGGTCGCCGGCACTGCCGCGAGGGCCCATCTGCCGTTGCGCCGGGTGAGGGCGGAACAGACGGCAGCGGTGGCCACAGTCGGGACGAGCCAAGGGGATGCACCGCGGGCGAGCGTCACACGGGGACGGCCGGCGGGCGGTTGGGACGGGCTGAGGGGCATCGAAGACCTTTATCGCTGATGCGGGTGAGCGCACCTGCGTGATCGAGGGGTTCGGGGACGATAGCGGTGTCCAGGGGTGGATGCTATCGGCAGCGGGTGGTTCCTCGGCAACCTCCCTGCAAGGTACGGGCCCAAGCCCCCCTTAGCCAAGGGTTCGCCGCAAACGGTGACAAGTTGCACTTTGCCCCGCAGGGGCGCGACGAACTGCGCGACAAGCCACCCGGGGAGGTGCACGCCGAACGATGCGGCCGAACCTCCCCGGGTGGTGTGTTGCTCGCGCAGTTCCTCGCGCCCTGCGGGGCCTGCGGCCCCTGGCAGGGCTAGTCGAGCTTGTACTCCTCGAGGAGGCGGCGGCCGACGATCATCTTCTGGATCTCCGCGGTTCCCTCACCGATCAGCAGCATCGGCGCCTCCCGGTACAGCCGCTCGATCTCGTACTCCTTCGAGAAGCCGTAGCCGCCGTGGATCCTGAACGCGTCCTCCACAACTTCCTTGCAGTACTCGCTCGCCAGGTACTTGGCCATGCCGGCCTCGAGGTCGTTGCGCTTGCCGCTGTCCTTCAGCCGGGCCGCCCGCACCATCATCTGGTGGGCCGCCTCGACCTTCGTCGCCATCTCGGCCAGCTTGAACTGGATCGCCTGGTGCTGGGCGATCTTCTTGCCGAAGGTCTCCCGCTGCTGCGCGTAGCGGATGCCCAGCTCGAACGCGCGCTGCGCGACACCGCAGCCGCGAGCGGCCACGTTGACCCGGCCGACCTCGACGCCGTCCATCATCTGGTAGAAGCCGCGGCCGGTCGTGCCGCCCAGCACCCGGTCCGCCGGGACCCGCACGTTGTCGAAGATGGCCTCGGTCGTGTCGACGCCCTTGTAGCCCATCTTCTCGATCTTGCCCGGGATGGTCAGGCCCGGCACCGACGGGTTCGGGCCGAAGCCCGGGGTCTTCTCGATCAGGAAGGTGGTCAGGTTCCGGTGCGGGGCCTCCTGGCCCTCGTCCGTCCGCGCCAGCAGCGCGATCAGCGTCGAGGAGCCGCCGTTGGTCAGCCACATCTTCTGGCCGTTGACGACGAAGTCGTCGCCGTCCCTGACCGCCTTGGTGCGGATCGCCGCCACGTCGGAGCCCAGCCCCGGCTCGGACATCGAGAACGCGCCGCGGACCTCGCCGGCCGCCATGCGCGGAAGGAAGTGGTCGCGCTGCTCCTGGGTGCCGTGCTGGGCCAGCAGGTAGGCCACGATGAAGTGGGTGTTGATGATGCCGGAGACGGACATCCAGCCGCGGGCGATCTCCTCGACCACCAGCGCGTAGGTCAGCAGCGACTCGCCGAGGCCGCCGTACTCCTCCGGGATCATGAGCCCGAACAGGCCCATCTCCTTCATGCCCTCGACGATGTCGGTCGGGTACTCGTCCTTGTGCTCCAGCTCGTTGGCGACCGGGATGATCTCCTTGTCGACAAAGCTGCGGACGGTGGCGAGGATGTCCTGCTGGATCTCGGTGAGACCTTCGGTCTGGGCGAGGCGTCCCATGGCGTGTCCTTACAGAGGCGAGGGCTTCGGGCGGAGAGGCGAGGGGATCGGCTGCCCGGCGGGCGTGGCCTCCGCCGGGCAGCCGAGTCGGTGGTGACGGTCGATCAGGATTCGTTCAGCTCGGGGCGCCCGGGCTGCTCGCCTCCGCGCTCCTTGACGTAGGTCTCCGTGGGGACCATGACCTTGCGGCGGAAGACGCAGACCAGGGTGCCGTCCTGCTTGTAGCCCTTGGTCTCGACGTAGACGATGCCGCGGTCCGGCTTCGAGGTCATGTTCTTGTCGAGCACGGTGGTCTCGCCGTAGATGGTGTCGCCGTGGAAGGTCGGCGCCACGTGCTTGAGCGACTCGATCTCCAGGTTGGCGATCGCCTTGCCGGAGACGTCCGGGACGGACATGCCCAGCAGCAGCGAGTAGATGTAGTTGCCCACCACGACGTTCTTGCCCTGCACGGTCGTGGTCGCGTAGTTGGCGTCCATGTGCAGCGGGTGGTGGTTCATGGTGAGCAGACAGAACAGGTGGTCGTCGTACTCGGTGACGGTCTTTCCGGGCCAGTGCTTGTAGACGGCCCCGACCTCGAACTCCTCGTAGGTGCGTCCGAACTGCATGACGGTGCCTCAGCTCTCCGGGATCTCGAACTTGGTGGTGCGCTGCATGCCGGCGGCGCGGCCCTTGCCCGCGATGACCAGGGCCATCTTGCGGCTCGCCTCGTCGATCATCTCGTCGCCGAGCATCGCGGAGCCCTTCTTGCCGCCTGCCTCGGAGGTGCACCAGTCGTAGGCGTCCAGGATCAGCTCGGCGTGGTCGTAGTCCTCCTGCGAGGGGGAGTAGACCTCGTTGGCCGCCTCGACCTGGCCGGGGTGCAGCACCCACTTGCCGTCGAAGCCGAGGGCGGCCGAGCGGCCGGCGACCTCGCGGTAGCCGTCGACATTGCGGATCTGCAGGTAGGGGCCGTCGATGGCCTGCAGGTCGTTGGCGCGGGCGGCCATCAGGATGCGCATCAGGATGTAGTGGTAGGCGTCGGCCGGGTAGCCCGGCGGCTGCTCGCCCACGACCAGGGACTTCATGTTGATGGAGGCCATGAAGTCGGCCGGGCCGAAGATGATGGTCTCCAGTCGCGGGCTGGCCTCGGCGATCGCGTCGACGTTGATCAGGCCCTTGGCGTTCTCGATCTGCGCCTCGATGCCGATGCGGCCGACCTCGAAGCCCATGGTCTTCTCGATCTGGGTGAGCAGCAGGTCCAGCGCCACGATCTGCTGGGCGTCCTGCACCTTCGGGAGCATGATGCAGTCCAGGTTCTGGCCCGCGCCCTCGACGACGGTGACGACGTCGCGGTAGGTCCAGTGCGTGGTCCAGTCGTTGACGCGGACCACGCGGGTCTTCCCGGTCCAGTCGCCGTTGTTGAGCGCGTCGACGATGGTGTGGCGGGCGCCCTCCTTGGCCAGCGGCGCGCACGCGTCCTCCAGGTCCAGGAAGACCTGGTCGGCGGGGAGGCCCTGGGCCTTCTCCAGGAAGCGCGGGTTGGAGCCGGGGACCGCGAGGCAGGAGCGGCGCGGGCGGAGACGGCTGAATTCTGCAGAGGTGGCGGAAGACATCAGGCGAGGGTCACTTCCTTGTGCGGGGCCAGACCATGAGCGGTTCGGATCTCCTCGACGATACGGCCGATGATCGCGGTGATTCCGAAGTCCTTGGGGGTGAACACGGCGGCCACTCCCTGGGCGAGCAGTGACTGTTCGTCAGCTGCCGGGATGATGCCGCCGACGACGACCGGGACGTCCTCCATCCCGGCCCGGCGCAGCCGAGCCAGCACGTCGGGGACGAGCTCGGCATGCGCGCCGGAGAGGATCGACAGGCCGACCACGTGCACGTCCTCGGCCACGGCGGCCGCGGTGATCTGCTCGGGCGTCAGCCGGATGCCCTGGTAGACCACTTCGAAGCCGGCATCGCGGGCGCGGACGGCGATCTGCTCCGCGCCGTTGGAGTGCCCGTCCAGGCCGGGCTTGCCGACCAGGATGCGCAGTCGCCCGACGCCGAGGTCGGCGGCGGTGGCCGCGACCCGCTCGCGCACCGCGGCCAGTTCGTCGTCCGCCTGGGCCACCGGCCCGGTGACCGGAGCGGAGGAGACCCCGGTGGGGGCGCGGTACTCGCCGAAGACGTCGCGCAGCGCCTGGGCCCACTCGCCGGTGGTGACGCCGGCGCGGACGCAGGCCAGGGTGGCGGGCATCAGGTTGGCGTCCGTGGCCGCCTGGCGTTTGAGCTCTGACAGGGCGTCAGCGACGGCCTGCCGGTCGCGGGAGGCGACCCACTGCGCGAAGGCGGTGCGGACGGCCTCCTCGGCGGCCGGGTCCACCTGCATGATCGCGGTGTCCAGGTCCGCCGTCAGCGGCGAGGGCTCGGTGGTCTCGAAGCAGTTGACTCCGACGACCTTGTCCTCGCCGGACTCGATCCGCGCCCGCCGCTCGGCGTGCGAGGCGACCAGCGCGGACTTGAGGTAGCCGGACTCGACGGCCGGGATCGCCCCGCCCATCTCCTGCACCTTGGCGATCTCCGCCTCGGCGCCCTCGACCAGCTCGCGCACCTTGGCCTCGACGACGACGCTGCCGGTGAACAGGTCCTCGTACTCCAGCAGGTCCGACTCGAAGGCCAGCACCTGCTGGATGCGCAGCGACCACTGCTGGTCCCAGGGCCGGGGCAGGCCCAAGGCCTCGTTCCAGGCCGGGAGTTGGACCGCGCGGGCGCGGGCGTCCTTGGACAGCGTGACCGCCAGCATCTCCAGCACGATGCGCTGGACGTTGTTCTCCGGCTGCGCCTCGGTCAGGCCGAGCGAGTTGACCTGGACGCCGTAGCGGAACCGGCGCTGCCTGGGGTCCTGGACGCCGTAGCGCTCCAGGGTGACCTTGTCCCACAGCTGGGCGAAGGCGCGCAGCTTGCACATCTCCTCGACGAAGCGGACGCCCGCGTTGACGAAGAAGGAGATCCGGGCGACGACCTCGCCCATCTGCTCGGGCTTGACCTGGCCGCTGTCGCGCACGGCGTCCAGCACCGCGATGGCGGTGCACATCGCGTAGGCCAGCTCCTGCACCGGCGTGGCCCCGGCCTCCTGCAGGTGGTAGCTGCAGATGTTGATCGGGTTCCACTTGGGGATGTTGGCCACCGTGTAGGCGATCATGTCGGTGGTCAGCCGGATGGAGGGGCCGGGCGGGAAGACGTGCGTCCCGCGCGACAGGTACTCCTTGATGATGTCGTTCTGGGTGGTGCCGGTGAGCTTGGCGATGTCCGCGCCCTGCTCCTCGGCCACCACCTGGTACATGGCCAGCAGCCACATCGCGGTGGCGTTGATGGTCATGGACGTGTTGGTGCGCTCCAGCGGGATGCCCTCGAAGAGGGTCCGCATGTCGCCGAGGTGGCTGACCGGCACGCCGACGCGGCCGACCTCGCCGCGGGCGAGGACGTGGTCCGGGTCGTAGCCCGTCTGCGTGGGCAGGTCGAAGGCGACGGACAGGCCGGTCTGACCCTTCGCCAGATTCTTCCGGTAGAGGGCGTTGGACGCGGCCGCGGAGGAGTGCCCCGCGTAGGTCCGCATCAGCCAGGGACGGTCAGCCACGTCGACTCACTCCCCGCGGAAGCGATTGATGGCGGGCAGGTGCTTGGCGCGCAGCTCGGGGTCGGTGACGCCGAGGCCCTCCTCGGGGGAGAGGCAGAGGACGCCGACCTTGCCCTGGTGCTTGTTGTGGTGCACGTCGAGTGCCGCCTGGCCGGTCTCGGCGAGGGTGTAGGTCTTGGAAAGCGTCGGGTGGATCTTGCCCTTGGCGATCAGGCGGTTGGCCTCCCACGCCTCGCGGTAGTTGGCGAAGTGCGAGCCGACGATGCGCTTGAGCGACATCCACAGGTAGCGGTTGTCGTACTGGTGCATGTAGCCGGAGGTGGAGGCGCAGGTGACCACGGTGCCGCCCTTGCGGGTGACGTAGACCGAGGCGCCGAAGGTCTCCCGGCCGGGGTGCTCGAAGACGATGTCCACGTCCTCGCCGCCGGTCAGCTCGCGGATCTTCGCGCCGAACCGCTTCCACTCGCGCGGGTCCTGGTTCTGCTCGTCCTTCCAGAACCGGTAGCCCTCGGCGTTGCGGTCGATGATCGCCTCGGCGCCCATGTCCTGGCAGATCTTCGCCTTCTCGGGAGAGGAGACCACGCAGATCGGGGTGGCGCCGCCGGCCAGCGCGTACTGCGTGGCGTAGGAGCCGAGGCCGCCGCTGGCGCCCCAGATCAGCACGTTGTCGCCCTGCTTCATGCCGGCGCCGTTGCGGGAGACCAGCTGCCGGTAGGCGGTGGAGTTCACCAGGCCCGGGGAGGCGGCCTCCTCCCAGGTGAGGTGCTTCGGCTTGGGCATCAGCTGGTTCGACTTGACCAGCGCGATCTCGGCGAGGCCGCCGTAGTTGGTCTCGAAGCCCCAGATGCGCTGCTCGGGGTCGAGCATGGTGTCGTTGTGGCCGTCGGCGCTCTCCAGCTCGACGCTGAGACAGTGGGCGACCACCTGGTCGCCCGGCTTCCAGGCGTGCACGCCCGGCCCGGTCCGCAGCACGACACCGGCCAGGTCGGAGCCCAGGACGTGGAACGGCTGGTCGTGGCGGGCGGTCTCGGCGGAGAGGCGGCCATAGCGCTCCAGGAAGCCGAAGGTGGAGACCGGCTCGAAGATCGAACTCCACACCGTGTTGTAGTTGACGGAGGAGGCCATCACGGCCACCAGGGCCTCGCCGGGCCCGAGTTGGGGGACGGCGATCTCGTCCAGGTGCAGGGACTTGCGGGGGTCCTTGTCCCGGCTCGGGATGCCGGCGAACATCTCCTGCTCGTCCTTGTGGAGCGTGATCGCGCGGTAGGACTCGGGGAGCTTGACCGCCGCGAAGTCGGCGGACGTGCTCTCCGGGTTGAGGATCGCGTCGAGGATTTCCTTCATGGCTGCTGCCTCCGGCGGCGTACCTGCTGAGGGACGCAGGGTGCGTCGAATGGGGGAGAAGTCACCGGGAGCGGATACCGGTCACCTGGGGCGGTTCAGTCGCTCTGCTGAGGGTGGTCAGACGGGGCTCCGCGCAAGGGTGGCGCGCGGTCCGGGCACGGCGCGCCGAGGGAGGGGAGCCGCGGCGCCGCGACCAGTGGGTAACAACGTACTGGCACCCTGTGCCACTCGTAAAGACACTGCGTGCCAGCTTTTTCGCTCAGTGTCGCGTGACTGTCGTCACGCCGCAACCGCAACACGAAGGGCCCGCCACTCAGTAGAGTGGCGGGCCCTTTGAACTGGCCTTATCCCTTGGAAGGACTGGCCAGCGCGGTGCGGATGCTGTCCAGCACCTGGTCCAGCGGGGCGTCCGTGCGGGCCACCGTGATCAGCACCTCGCCTTGCGGCGTGGCACTGACGGCGCTCTCCACGGCGCTGCCCAGTGTCTCGGGTGTGGCAGGAGTGACACCCCGTGCCACCCGTTCGGAGCCGGTCCCGCCGCCCCAGAAGGTGCGCCGGATGACCTCGAAGGCGTGGTCGAGCTGTGCCTCCACCTCGCCCCGGCCGCCGGCCCGCAGCCAGCGCCGCAGCACGTGGTTGTGGGCCGCGACCACGGCCGCCGCCGAGACCTCCGCCAGCATCGCGTCGTCGCCCACGCCGCGCTCCCAGCCGCCCGACGCCTGTCCGGCGGTGTCGAAGCGGCCCAGCAGGTACCGGGTGAACAGCCGCTCGTAGCGGGCCACCACGGCGATCTCGCGCTCGCGCAGCGTCGGCACCTGGCGGATCAGCCGGTAGCGGGCCACCGAGACCTCGGGGGTGGCCGCGTACATCCGCAGCACCTCCTTGATGCCCCGGCAGACCACGTCCAGCGGATGCTCCGCAGGGTCCGCGCTCGCCAGCAGGTCCGCGACGCGGACCAGGGTGTCGTCGTGGTCCGGGAAGATCGCCTCTTCCTTGGAGCGGAAGTAGCGGAAGAAGGTCCGGCGCGCCACACCCGCCTCGGCGGCGATCTGGTCGACCGTCGTCTCCTCGTAGCCCTGGGTGGCGAACAGCCGCATGGCCGCCCCCGCCAGGTCCTGGCGCATCTGCCGCCGCTGCGCGGTCGCCCGCCTGGGCGCTCCCGCGGTCTCCTCCGCCTGCTGCTCCTCCGTGTTCACGACTCGAACGCTACACGGCTGCGCTGCGGCGGTGGGCACGGTCATCGGCGGGCGTGGTCGCGGAAGCCGCGGCCGGTCTTGCGGCCGAGGCAGCCCGCGGCCACCAGGTGCTCCAGCAGCGGCGCCGGAGCCAGGCCGGGCTCGCGGAACTCGCTGTGCAGCACCTTCTCGATCGTCAGCGAGACGTCCAGGCCGACCACGTCCAGCAGCTCGAACGGCCCCATCGGGTAGCCGCAGCCGAGCTTCATCGCGGTGTCGGCGTCGTCGACCGAGGTGTAGTGCTCCTCGATCATCCGCACGGCGTCGTTGAGGTACGGGAACAGCAGGGCGTTGACGATGAAGCCGGCCCGGTCGCCGCACTCCACCGGGTGCTTGCGCACCTTGGCGCACAGCTCCAGGACGGTTGACGTCACGTCAGGCGCGGTGAGGACGGTGGAGACCACCTCGACCAGCTTCATCGCCGGGGCCGGGTTGAAGAAGTGCATCCCGATGACGTCGGCCGGGCGGGAGGTGGCGGTGGCGCACTGGACGACCGGGAGCGACGAGGTGGTGGTGGCCAGCACCGCGCCCGGCTTGCAGACCTTGTCGAGGGTGGCGAACAGCTCTCGCTTGACGTCCAGGTCCTCGGCCACGGCCTCCAGGGCCAGGTCCACGCCCTGCAGATCCTCCAGGGAGCCGGTGGCGGTGACCCGGGCCAGGGTGGCGTCCCGGTCCTCGGCGGACAGGCGGCCCTTGCTGACGCTGCGCTCCAGGGACGTGGCGATCGCGGCCCTGGCCCGGTCCGCCTTCTCCTGGCTGCGCGCGACCAGGACGACGTCGTAGCCGGCCTTGGCGAAGACCTCGACGATGCCGGTGGCCATGGTGCCCGAGCCGCAGACGCCGACGCTGCGGATCTCCCGGCCCGGCACGCGGTCACCCGCCGCCGCGCCGTCCTCCGGCACGATCTGCGAACTGCCGGGCGCCGCGTAGGTGTAGAAGCCGCGGCCGGTCTTGCGGCCGAGCAGGCCGGCGGCGGTCAGCTGGCCCAGGATCGGAGCGGGGGCGTGCAGCCGGTCGCGGGACTGGGCGTACATGGCCTCCAGCACCGTACGGGCGGTGTCGATGCCGATCAGGTCCAGCAGCGCGAGCGGGCCCATGGGCAGGCCGCAGCCGAGCCGCATGGCGGCGTCGATGTCCTCGCGGGAGGCGTACCGCGACTCGTACATCGCGGCCGCCTGGTTGAGGTAGGCGAAGAGCAGCCCGTTGACGATGAACCCGGGCCGGTCCCCGGCGAGAACCGGTGACTTGCCCAGGGAACGGGCGAACTCGGCGGCCTCGTCGGCCGTCTGAGGGTCGGTCAGCACCGTGCGGACCACCTCGACCAGCTGCATGGCCGGGGCCGGGTTGAAGAAGTGCAGGCCCAGGACGCGCTCGGGGCGCGAGGTCACCGCGGCGAGCTTGGTGACGGAGAGGGCGGTGGTACCGGTCGCCAGGACGGTCTCCGGCGGGCAGATCTTGTCGAGCTCGGCGAAGAGCTCGCGCTTGAGCTCCAGCCGCTCGGGCACCTCCTCGATCACCAGCTGGGCGCGGGCCGCTGAGGCGAGCACCCCGGTGACGCTGATGCGGCCGAGCAGGTCCTGCCGCTCGGCCTCGGTGTAGCGGCCGCGCTCCACGGAGTGGGCGGTGGCCTCCTCGATGCGTGCGCGGGCGGCGTGGGCCTCGTCCGTGGTCGCCTCGATGCCGACGACCTCGCGGCCGCTGCGGGCGACCACTTCGGCGATGCCGGCGCCCATGGTGCCCAGGCCGACGACGGCGACGACGGGGAAGAGGGAAGGAGTTGCGGTCATGGCGTGTCTCCTCGGGAGAACACAGGGGCCGCTCCGCTCAAGGGCGGCGCCTGCGTGGAGTTGAGGGAACACGGCCGCGACTGAGAAACCGTGTGAAGCCCGTCCAACCCTCCGTCGCTGCGGCTCCCAACCGAGAGGAGGGTGGCGGTGAAGGGAGGATAGCGCGATTACCTGCCGGTAGGAAGCGGTAGCACGTCGCAGGGCGTCCGGGCCCCTGCCGCGCGGGCTACATTGGCGGTCCGCACGGCAAGGAGAACAGGTGACCGACCGCCCCCGACTGCTGCTCGTGACCGACCTCGGCTATCCGGCGCGCGGGCGTCGGTACTGCGACGAGGACATCTTCCTGAGCGGGCGGCTCCGGGACGCCTTCGACCTGGCGCTGTGCCACCCGCTGGACGCCGCCGCCTTGATGGACGGCTTCGACGCGGTCCTGGTCCGCAACAGCGGGCCGGTGCTGCACTACCGCGAGGCCTATGCGGACTTCCGCGCCCGGGCGCTGGCGTCCGGCGCGCGCGTCTACAACCCGCTGACCGGCCGCGGCGACATGGCGGGCAAGCAGTACCTGCTGGACCTGACCGAGTCCGGCTACCCGGTCATCCCCACCGTCGACCGCGCCGACCGGCTGCATCTGCTGCCCGCCGGCGGCCGCTACGCGGTCAAGCCGAAGGAGGGCGCGGACTCCATCGGCCTGCGTTTCGTGGACCGGGACGAGCTGGCCGCGCTCGACCTCGACGGAATGCTCGTCCAGCCGCGGGTCGACTTCCGCTACGAGGTGTCGTTCTACTTCGTGGACGACGCCTTCCAGTACGCCCTGCACGCGCCCGATCCGGAACGGCGCTGGGTGCTCCGGCAGTACCGGCCGAGCGCGGCGGACCTGGCCTTCGCCCGGCGGTTCGTCGACTGGAACACCCTGGAGCGCGGCATCCAGCGGGTCGACGCCTGCCGGACCCGGGAGGGCGCGCTGCTCCTGGTCGAGCTGGAGGACCTCAACCCCTACCTGTCGCTGGACCTGGTGGCCGAGCCGGCCCGCGAGGGTTTCGTCGCCGCGCTGACCGAGTCGCTCCGCGGCTACCTCGGCGCGTCCTGACGGGCCCTCAACTCCCGCCAGGCGGCCAGGCCGTCGGGGACCCACTCCCACTCGGCCAGCCTCGCCGCCAGCTCCTCCTCGGTGAGGAAGGCGTGCCAGGCCACCTCGCTCTCCTGGGGCGCCACGGCGAGCGGGGTCTCCACCTCGTACACCGCCGACCACCAGCTCTGCTCGCCGTCGCGGTACAGGAACTTGAAGAGGAACCGCGGGCTGAGCCCGCTGACGCCCAACTCCTCCTCGGCCTCCCGCTTGGCGGCCTCGTCGTAGCTCTCGCCGGTGCCCAGGACGCCGCCGACGAACATGTCGTGCAGGGACGGGAAGACCAGCTTCTGCGCCGTCCGCCGGTGCACGAAGATCCGGCCGTCCGCCGCTCGGGCCAGCACGAAGGCGCAGCGGTGCCTGAGGTTCCGGGCGTAGACGTCCGCGCGGCGCGCCTGCCCGACGACCTCGTCCCGCTCGTCGACCACGTCGAGCACCTCGTCCTCGTTCACCTGCTGCCTCCCGGGTGTGGTTGTCTGGACGCGCAAGCACCACCATGACATCCACAACGCAAGGAGCACCCCATGGGTCAGGTCTACGCCGTCACCGAGCGGGTGGTCGACGCCTCGCCGGAGAAGGTCTTCGACGCCCTGGCCGACTACCGGACCACCCGCCCGACCCTGCTGCCCGCCCAGTACAGCGAGTACGAGGTCCGCGCCGGGGGCACCGGCGCCGGCACGCAGGTGCACTGGAAGCTGCAGGCCACCGAGAAGCGCGTGCGCGACTGCCTGTTCACCGTCACCGAGCCCTCCCCGGGCCGCCTGGTGGAGACCGACGCCAACTCGACGCTCGTCAACACCTGGACGGTCACCCCGGCCGGCGAGGGCCGCGCCAAGGTCGTCCTGGAGACCACCTGGACCGGCGCGAGCGGCATCGGCGGCTTCTTCGAACGCACCTTCGCCCCCAAGGGCCTCAACCGCATCCACGACGAGGTCCTGGGCCGCCTCGCCGCGGCCGTCGCCTGAGTGGTCACCCGCCCCCGGCCCGGGAGCCGTTCGTCCGGTCGGGCCGGGGAGCCACACCTTCGGGTGATTTCGCATTTCGGCAGCTTCGGCAATTTGTCGATATGGGGCCACATTTATGCAGGTTGACGGACGGTCAGCCGCGCCGGGCTGATGATCTGCTCGCGCCCTGGCGAAGGGTGCGCACTGCAAAGATCCCCGCATGTCCGTGCTCGAAGCAGTGCACGCCGAGACCGTGCACACCGGTGGGGAATCCGTCGCCGACCGCGGGCCGGAGCACCGGGCCGGCCCCGCGCGGGTACGGCTGGTGTTCGCGGGCCTGATGCTCGCGCTGCTGCTGGCCGCGCTCGACCAGACCATCGTGGCCACCGCGCTGCCCCGGATCGTGGGCGAGTTGCACGGCCTGGAGCACATGTCCTGGGTGGTGACCGCCTATCTGCTGGCGTCCACCGTCGGGCTGCCGCTCTACGGCAAGCTGGGCGACCTCTTCGGGCGCAAGCCGGTGTTCCAGTTCGCCATCGTCGTCTTCCTCATCGGCTCCGCGCTGGCCGGCTGGTCGCACAGCATGACGGAGCTGATCGCCTTCCGCGCCGTGCAGGGCATCGGCGGCGGCGGACTCATGATCGGTGTGCAGGCGATCATCGCCGACATCGTGTCGCCGCGCGAACGCGGCCGCTACATGGGCCTGATCGGCGCGGTGTTCGGGCTCTCCTCGGTGGCGGGGCCGCTGCTCGGCGGCTGGTTCACCGACGGGCCCGGCTGGCGCTGGTGCTTCTACGTCAACCTGCCGCTGGGCGTGCTGGCCCTGGCCGTCATCTCGCTCGTGCTCACCCGGCCCCCGCGGCAGGAACGCCGGCCCCGGCTCGACCTGCCCGGCTCGGCGCTGCTCGCGGCCATGGGCATCTGCCTGGTCCTGGCGACGAGTTGGGGCGGCGGCCAGTACGCCTGGGGCTCCCCGGTCGTCCTCGGGCTGATCGGCGGCGCGGTGCTGGCGCTCGCCCTCTTCCCCCTGGCCGAGCGGCGGGCGGCGGAGCCGGTGATCCCCCTGCACCTGTTCCGCGACGGGGTGTTCAACGTCGCCGGCGGCATCGGCGTCGTGGTCGGCGTGGCGCTCTTCGGCGCGGCCAGCTACCTGCCCAGCTTCCTGCAGATGGTGGACGGCGCGAGCGCGACCACCTCGGGACTGAAGATGCTGCCGATGATGGGCGGCATCGTACTGGCCTCCATCGGCACCGGGCAGTTGATCAGCCGGACCGGCCGCTACCGCGCGTACCCGATCGTCGGCGGGGCCCTTTCGGTGCTCGGCATGGTGCTGCTCGGGCGGCTCGACGTGCACTCCAGCTACCCGGTGCAGAGCGTGGCCATGGCCGTGCTGGGGCTGGGGGTGGGCCTGGTGCTGCCGGTGCTGGTGCTGGCGGTGCAGAACTCGGTCCGCCCGCAGGACATCGGCGCGGCCACCTCCGCCAACAACTACCTGCGCCAGATCGGCGGTTCGGTCGGCGCGGCGGTCTTCGGCACCCTGTTCAACTCCCGCCTGACGCACGAACTGGCGCACCGCCTGCCGGGGGGTGGCGCGGGCGCGCCGCCCACCGACTCGATCACCCCGCAACTGGTCCGCTCGCTGCCGGTCCCGCTGCGCACGGCGTACATCGACTCCTTCGCGGCCGCGATGCCGCGTGTGTTCCTCTACCTGGCACCGGTGCTGGTGCTGGGCTTCCTGCTGGCCTTCCTGCTGAAGGAGAAACCATTGGTCACCCACGCAGCCTCGGAGCAGCCTCCGGCCGCCGCCGACGCCGCGGCCCCGCAGCCGGGTCAACCCAGCGTTCCCGCACAGCAGTCCGGCACCCCCGTGTCCGGCGCGGTGCTCCAGCCCGACCGCGCGGCGGTGCCCCGGGCGGTGCTGACGCTGGTGGACATGGACGGCCGCCAGGTCGCCCGCACCAGCAGCGGCAGCGACGGCCGCTGGGCCCTGGCCGCGCCGCGCAGCGGCAACTACGTGCTGATCGCCGCCGCGAGCGGGCACCAGCCCCAGGCGGTCACCGTGACGGTGGGCGGCCGCCCGGTGGACCTCGACGTCGTCCTCGGCGGTACCGGCCGGCTGTCCGGCGCGGTGCGCAGCACCGAGGGCGCGCCGGTGCCCGACGCGGCGGTCACGCTGACGGACGCGCGCGGCGAGGTCGTCGCCACGACGCACGCGGACGCGGACGGCGAGTACGCCTTCCGGGACCTGGTGTCCGGCCGCTACACGCTGGCCGTCAGCGCCCGGGCGTACCGCCCGGCGGCGCTGACCGTCGAGGTGACACCGGCCGGGGAGACCCGCCAGGACGTGACCATGGCGGGCAGCGGGACGCTCAAGGGGACGGTCCGCACGACCGGTGGGGCGCCGGTGGCCGACGCTCGGGTCACCCTGCTGGACGCCTCCGGCGCGGTGGTGGCCGCCCAAACGACCGGGGTGGACGGGCAGTTCAGGTTCACCGACCTGGAGCCGGGGGAGTACACCGTGATCGCGAGCGGATACCCGCCGGTGGCGACGGCCCTGCGCCTGGAGGACGGCCACACGGAACGCGACCTGCACCTGAGCCACCGGCTCGACGACTGAGCGCCCCGCGAAAGGCGTGGGGGTGCCCCCGGCCCGAAGGCTGGGGGAGGAACCGCGCGACCAACCCGCCACCCGGGGAGGTCCGTCCCGCAGGTGGGGTCGGACCTCCCCGGGGGCGGGTTGCTCGCGCAGTTCCTCGCGCCCCCGAAAGGTCACTCGTGCGAGTGGAAGGTGTACGCCTGGGGAGTGAAAGTGGGCATAGTCCAGGCCCGTAGGGGCCTAGGTTCACGATTCGTGTCTCCTGTGAACTCGCTGACGGTCCTTCACGTCTCCCAACCCGTGGACGGCGGGGTGGCCCGCGTCGTCGTGGATCTGGTGCGGGCGCAGGTCGCGGCCGGGTACCGGGTCGTCGTGGCCTGCCCGGACGAGGGGTTCCTGGGGGCCGACGCCCGCAACGCCGGTGCCGCCGTCGTCAACTGGCCGGCCGTGCGCAGTCCTTGGCGGGCACTGGGGCGGGAGGCCTGGGCGCTGCGCGGCATCGTGCGGCAGGTCGGGCCGGACGTGCTGCACCTGCACAGCTCCAAGGCGGGGCTGGCGGGGCGGCTCGCCGTGCGGGGCGGGGTGCCGACCGTGTTCCAGCCGCACGCCTGGTCCTTCGAGGCCACCTCCGGTCCGCTGACCGATGTGGTCACCCGCTGGGAGCGGTGGGCCGCGCGCTGGACCCACCGGCTGGTCTGCGTCAGCGAGGTGGAGCGCAGCCGCGGTCTGCAGCGGGGCGTGCGGGCGCCGTACACCGTGGTACGGAACGGAGTTGACATCGGCCGCTTCGACCCGGCCGTGCTGCCCGCGCCGCGCGACGCGCGGCGGAAGCTGGGGGTGCGCGGGGAGGCCCGGCTGGTGGTCTGCGTCGGCCGGCTCTGCCGGCAGAAGGGGCAGGACCTGCTGCTGCGGGCCTGGCCGCGGGTCCGGGCCGCGCTGCCGGACGCCGAGTTGGCCCTGGTGGGCGACGGCCCCGACCGGGAGGAGCTGGAGCGGCAGGCCGAGGGCCTGCCGGGGGTGCGGTTCGCCGGCGCTGTGCCCGATCCGCGCGACTGGTACGCCGCGGCGGACCTGGTGGTGCAGCCCTCGCGGTGGGAGGGCATGGCGCTGGCCCCGTTGGAGGCGATGGCCTGTGCGCGGCCGGTCCTGCTGACCGACGTGCCGGGGGCGCGCGAGTGCCTGGGCGAGTCGGAACTCCCGCTCGCCGTGGGGGACATCGTCGAACTCGCGTCCGGGATCTCGCACATGCTGGCGGACTTGGACCGCTGTCGTCGGCTCGGGTCGCAGGCGCGGGCCCGGGTCGCGGAGCGGCACCGGTTGTCCGAATCCTGTGCCGCCGTCGCACGCGTGTACGCGGAACTGCGGCGGCAGTTGCCCGTTCAGGGGGATCCGGCCCGGGAAAGTCTGACTAATTCGTCAACGGTGTGAAAGGGCGAGCCGCGCCAAGCGCTTTCGGTGCACAGCGAAGTGATTTCTGTAATGTCCGCTTTGTCTGCTTCATTGCTTACCTGAACAGGCGAGCACCAGGGGAGATTGGGCGCGGATGACCACCATCGACAACGAGGGCCTGCCGCTCTGTTCGGAGACCACCGCCGCGCAGGGTACGGCGCGGCTTTTCGTCCCGCGCCGCGCTGTCACCACCGCCGCCCCGCCGGCGGGCACCGGTGAACTCCCCGGCGGTCCGGGCGCGCTGGTCTGGGCGGACCTGCTCTCCGTCGCCGGCGCTGTGGTGCTCGTCCGCTGGATCGACCCGCGGCTAGGGCTGCGGTCGTTCGTCCTGCTCGCCCCGCTCGTGCTGCTGCTCTTCGCGGGCGGCGGCCTCTACCGGACCCGGCTGCTTCCCTCGGCGCTCGACGACGTCCCCGTGATCGTCAGGCGCGGCGCCGTCGCGGTCGGCTTCACGGTGATGGTCGAACGCCTGCCCCAGGTGCCGTGGGCGCCCGGTCTGCCCACCGAACTCCCGACCCTGGCCGGACTGTTGCTGGCCATGCTGCTGCTCGACGTGGTCGCCCGTGCGGTGGTCCACGCCGCCCTGCGGGCCACCCGGCGGCGGCGCCCCCGGCCGGTGCTGATCGCCGGGGCGGGCCACATCGGCCAGAAGGTCGCCGCCGCGCTGCTGGAGCGGCGCGAGTACGGGCTGTGGCCCGTCGGCTATCTGGACCGCGACCCGATCCTGCTGCCGGCCGACTCCCCGGTGCCGGTCCTCGGCCCCCCGGCCCAGCTGGAGCGGGAGTTGCTGATGCGCGGCATCCGCGACGTCATCCTCACCCCCAGCGGCGCGGGCGACGCCGACTCGACGCACGTGCTGCGCACCGCCGTCCGGCACGAGTGCGAGGTCTGGCTGGTGCCCGGGCTCCCGGAGTTCGGCACCCTGGAGTACGGCAACCGCCGCCCCGACCACGGCGACCACCTGTGGGGACTGCCCTGCCTGCGGCTCGGCCCGGGCCCGATGCAGCGGCCGTCGTGGGCGGTCAAGCGCGGCGTGGACATCCTCGTCGCCGCGAGCGCGCTGCTGCTCCTGTCCCCGGTACTGGCCGCCTGCGCCCTGGCCGTCCGGCTGGAGGGCGGCCCCGGGGTGATCTTCCGTCAGGAACGGGTGGGCCTGGACGGACAGGTGTTCACCGTGCTGAAGTTCCGCAGCCTGCGGCCGGTCAACGAGCACGAGTCGGCGACCAAGTGGAACATCTCCAACGACCACCGGCTCGGCCCCGTCGGCAGGTTCCTGCGCAAGTCCTCGCTGGACGAGCTGCCGCAGCTGTGGAACATCCTGCGCGGAGAGATGAGCCTGGTCGGCCCACGGCCCGAACGCCCCTACTTCGCCATGCAGTTCGCCCAGGACTACCCGCGCTACCGGGACCGCCACCGGGTGCCCGTCGGGCTCACCGGCCTCGCCCAGGTCAACGGCCTGCGCGGGGACACCTCGATCGAGGACCGGGCCCGTTTCGACAACCACTACATCGAGAGCTGGAGCCTCTGGCAGGACGTCAAGATCCTGCTGCAGACCGTGGTCGCGGTGCTCCGGACCTCCGGGAGCTGACCTGCCGTGACCCTGATCGCCGCCCTGCCCCGGTCCCGCGCCCGCGCGCTGGCGGCCGGCCTGCGCCCGGCCCATCTGGCCGCGCTGACCGTGCTGTTGGTCTGCGTGCCCACGGGCGACAAGGACGTCACCGCCGCCGTGCACGTCACCCCGGCGGACCTCGGGTCGCTGGCGCTCGTGGGCGTGGTCGGCATCGGCGCGGTGCGCGCGCTGCGAGCGGGGAGCGGGCCGCTGCTGCGGCTGCGGCACGGCCTGCTGTTCGGCGGCGTACTGGTCGCGGTGGCGGTCGCGACGGCGGCCTCGCAGGACCCGCACCAGAGTCTGTCCGGCTTCGTGCGGTTGGTGCAGGTCTTCGTGGTGGTGCCGCTGGCCGTGCTGCTGGCGCTGCGCGAGGAGCGGGACCGGGTGCTGGTGCTGCGGGCCTTCGTGGCGGCCGCTCTGGTCGAAGGTGCCATCGGGGCCTGGCAGTTCGCGACGCTGACAGGGGCCTCGTACGAGGGCGTCACGCAACGGGCGGTGGGGACCTTCGGGGTCCAGGACGTGATGGCGATGTCGGTCGTGGTCAGCTACGGCCTGCTGGCGGCGGTCGCGCTGGCCCTGCGCGCCCGTGCGGCCGGGCGCGGGCGGGAGGCGCTGGTGCTCGGCGCGGCCTCGGGCTTCCTCGTGGTGCCGCTCGCCGTCTCCTTCAGCCGGGGTAGCTGGATCGCGACGGGCGTGGCGCTGGTGGTGACGCTGGTGGCCGCGGACCTCCGACTCGCGCTGCGCGGGCTGGTGTTCGCCCTGGCGGCGGCGGTGGTGCTGGTCGGGGGCTTCGGGGTGGGCGGCGCCGCGGTGATGGCCCGGGTCGCCAGCATCGGCTCGGTGAGCTCGGCGCCCGACCACTCCGTCAGCGACCGCTACGACCTGTGGACGACGGCCCGCCGGATCTGGCAGGACCACCCGGCGACCGGGGTCGGCCCGAAGGAGTTCCCCTCCTACCGCGACGCCCACGCACCACTGCGGCTCTCCTCCGGCAGCGACACCATGGGCGCGGGCGCGGCCTTCGCGAAGGAGCCGCTGCTGTCGCCCCACAACATGTATCTCCTCCTCCTCTCCGAGGACGGCCTCCTGGGCCTCGCGGCTTTCGCCGCCCTCTTCCTCGGCCTCCTCGCCGAGGTCTCCGCCCGGTCCACCCCGAGGCGGCGGCCCGCGTCNGGCTGCGCCGGTCGGGGATGCCGGCCGGGGGCTGGGTTCGGACCCGGGCCACGGCCGGTCCGGCGCGGCGGTGGAGGCGCGGGTGGTGTCCGGGGGCGTGGACTCCGGCTGGCCCGGTGCTGGCCGCGTCGCGACCGCAGGCGGCGGTGTGCCTGGTCCTTCGGGTGGGGATGGCGGTGCGTCGGCTGCGCCGGTCGGGGATGCCGGCCGGGGGCTGGGTTCGGACCCGGGCCACGGCCGGTCCGGCGCGGCGGTGGAGGCGCGGGTGGTGTCCGGGGGCGTGGACTCCGGCTGGCCCGGTGCTGGCCGCGTCGCGACCGCAGGCGGCGGTGTGCCTGGTCCTTCGGGTGGGGATGGCGGTGCGTCGGCTGCGCCGGTCGGGGATGCCGGCCGGGGGCTGGGTTCGGACCCGGGCCACGGCCGGTCCGGCGCGGCGGTGGAGGCGCGGGTGGTGTCCGGGGGCGTGGACTCCGGCTGGCCCGGTGCTGGCCGCGTCGCGACCGCAGGCGGCGGTGTGCCTGGTCCTTCGGGTGGGGATGGCGGTGCGTCGGCTGCGCCGGTCGGGGATGCCGGCCGGGGGCTGGGTTCGGACCCGGGCTCCGCCCGGTCCGTGGCCGAGCCGTTGGCGCGTCGCGTGCGCTGGATGCCGGGGCGGGGGCTGGCGTTGGGGGCGGGGGGCTTGCTGCTGTGGCAGCTCGTGGACTTTCTGTATGCGGACATCGGGGGGACCACGACCGTGCTGATCTCGTTGGTGCTCGGGCTCGCCGCCGCGAGCGGCGGGCGCGCGGACGAGGGGGAGCCCGCATGACGCTGACCGAGCAGCGGGCTGAGGAGGCGTCAGCCCGCAGGCCCGCCAAGGGGTTCCTGGCCAGGGCCGTCGGCGTGACCTTCCTCCTCAGCGTGGGCGGGTCGGCACTGGGGCTGTTCCGGGACCTGCTGCTGGCGCGCCTCTTCGGCGCCGGCTCCGCCACGGACGCCTTTCTCGTGTCCTGGACCGTGCCCGAGACCGCCGCGCCCCTGCTGATCGAGGACGCCATGGCGTTCCTCACCGTCCCGGCGTTCAGCGCCGCCCTCGCCGCCCGCAAGGAGACTCGGCAGGGCGGCGGCGACCCGCTCCGCGCGCTCGTCCTCGCGACGCTGCCGTGGCTGGCGCTCAGCCTCGCCGCCGTGTCCGGCGTGGTCGCGCTCGGCGCGCCCGCGCTGGTCCACCTGCTCGCGCCGGGGCTCGCCGACCCCGGCCTCGCCGTGGTCTGCACCAGGTTGACCGCCCTCACCGTGCTCCCGTTCGGGCTGGTCGGCTACCTCGCCGCCGGGCTCCGGGCCCACCACCGCTTCACCGCCGCCGGGGCCGTCTACATCGCCTACAACCTCGGCATCCTGGCGGTGATGACCACCCTGCACGGCAGCCTGGGCATCCGGGCCGCCGCCCTGGGCGTCGCGGTCGGCAGCATGGCGATGGTGGCCGTGCTGCTGCCCGACTTCAACCGCCGGGTCTCCCGCTTCGCGGCCCTGACGCGGCGTCAGCCCCGGCGCCGCAGTGCCGAGGCGGCCACCCGGCTGGAGGTCAGCCCGTGGGTGCTGCTGCCGGTGATGCTGTTCACCCTGTCCCGACAGGCGCAGGTCTTCATCGAGCGGTACCTGGGCAGCTCCCTGCCGCCGGGCAGCATCTCGCACCTCAACTACGCCGAGAAGGTGGCCCAGACGGTCATGATCGCGGGCCTGATGGTCTGCATCGTGTCGTTTCCGGTCGTCGCCCGCGCGCTGGCCGAGGGGGACGCGGAAGCGGCCCGGGACCGGGTCGAGCGGGACCTGGGATTCGCCGCGCTGGTGGTCCTCGCAGGCACCGTCGTGTTGGTCGCCTGCGCTCCCCAACTGGTGCAACTGCTGTTCGAGCGCGGCCAGTTCACCGCCGCCGACACCGCCGCCACCGCCTCCGTCATGCGCGTCTACAGCCTCGGTCTGCTCGGCCAGGCGATGGTCGGCACGCTGATCCGGCCCTTCCTCGCGGTCCGGCCGGTGGTCAGCTTCGGGGTCGGCAAGCGGCGGCTGGAGCGCAGCGACTGGTACCCGCTCGCCGCGATGGCCCTCGGTCTCGTCGTCACCGCCGGGGTGGGCACCGCCACCGCTCCGCGCTTGGGAGCCGTGGGCCTGGCCGCGGCCAACGCCGCCGGGATCACGCTCACTGCCGTCCTGCTGCTGCAGGCACTGCGCGCCCGCGGGGTGCGGGTGCGGCTGGGCACCGTGCTCGGCGGCCAGGCGCGACTGCTGGTGGCGGCCCTCGCCGGGACCGGCGCCGCGCTCGCCGGGGCCGCCCTGCCCGCACCCGCCGCGCTGTCCCTGCTGTCCGGATCGGCAGCGGGGCTCGCGGCCTTCACGGCGACGGCGCTGCTGCTGCGCGCCCCCGAGCTCGCCGTTCCGCTGGCAGTCGTGCGCCGCCGTCTGCGGCCCGCTGCCTCCGCCTGACAGGAGTGGAGTACCGATGGCCACCGAACGACTGCCCAGGACCCCGCTGCGGCCGGGCCCGCCCCGGCACCTGCGCCCGGTGCCCGACGAGGCGGCCGCCGAGCTGGGGCCGAGCTACCCGTGGGTGTGGATGTACCACTCCGTCTCCGCCGGACGCCAGGACGACCCCTACCAACTCACCGTCGACCCCGAGCGGTTCACCCGACAGATGGAGTGGCTGGCCCGCACCGGCCGCCGGGGCGTCGCCATGGCGGAGCTGGTCCGCGCCCAGCGCGAGGGCCGTGCCGAGGGGCTGGTCGGCATCACCTTCGACGACGGCTACGCCGACTTTCCCCGGTCCGTACTGCCGGTGCTGGACCGGCTGGGCTTCACCGCCTCTGCCTACGTCGTCGCCGGACAGCTCGGCGGCTGGAACTCCTGGGACGCGGAGGGCCCGCGCCGTCGCCTGCTGACGGCCCCTCAGGTGCGCGAACTCGCCCGCGCGGGCTGGGAGATCGGCTCCCACTCGCTGACCCACCTGCGCATGGACGGCAGCGACCGGGAGGCCCTGCGGCACGAGGCCCGGCGCAGCCGGGAGGTGCTGGAGGACGTGCTCGGGGCGCCGGTGGCCGGCTTCTGCTACCCCTACGGCGCCCACGGTGCCGAGGCGGTCGAGGCGGTCCGGGATGCGGGCTACGACTATGCGGTGGCGATCTGCCACTCGCCGTTCACCGGTCGCTGGGCGCTGCCGCGCAGCTATGTCGGCCAGCGCGACGGCGCCCTGCGGCTGCGCGCCAAGCACCTGCGCCACCGGCGGCGCAACCACCGCTGCGCGCGCGGCCTCGGGCCGCAGGGACAGGAGGAGCAGTGAAGGTCCTGCATGTGATCACCGGACTGCACGCGGGCGGTGCCGAGCAGCAACTCCGGCTGCTGCTACGGCACATGCCCGAGGGAGTGCACAGCGAGGTGGTCGCTCTGACCAACCCCGGCGTGGTCGCCGACGGGCTGCGCGCGGACGGGATCCGGGTGGCGCACCTGGGCATGCGCGGCAACCGCGACGTCGCCGCGCTGCGCCGGCTCACCCGCGAGATCCGGGCCGCCCGCCCCGACCTGGTCCACTGCCACCTCTACCGGGCCTGCGTCTACGGCCGACCCGCCGCCCGGCTCGCCGGCGTGCGGACGGTGCTGGCCACCGAGCACTCGCTGCTGGGCGACGTCCTGGAGGGCCGCCGGGTCAACGCGGGCGCGCGGCTCCTCTACCGCGCCACGGAGCGGCTCGGCCGGATGACGGTCGCCGTATCCCCGGACACCGCGGGCCACCTGGCCGCCTGGGGAATCCCGCGGGACCGGATCACCGTGCTGCCCAACGGCGTGGACCTGGCCCGGCACCTGGTGCCGGCCTCCGCCCGGGCGGCACAACGGCTGCTCCTGCGCGAGGAGTTGGGCATCCCCGGCGAGTCCTGGACACTGGGCGGTGTCGGCCGGCTGGTCCCGGGCAAGCGTTTCGACCTGCTGGTGCGGGTGCTGGCGCAACTGCCGGAGCGGGCCCGGCTGCTGCTGGTCGGCGCCGGTCCGGAACGCGAGCCGCTGCAGCGGCTCGCGGCCGGGCTGGGCGTAGCCGACCGCGTGGTCTTCGCGGGCGAGCGCGCGGACGTTCCCGAGATGCTGTACGCGATGGACGCGTTGGCGGCCCCTTCGGAGGGCGAGACCTTCGGCCTGGTGCTGCTGGAAGGACTCGCCGCCGGCCTGCCGGTGCTGTGGACCAACGGTCCGGCGCTGGCCGGGCTGCCGCCGGAGGAGATCCCGCAGGCCCCCCGGCTGCCCGCCACCGTCGCCGCCTACGCCGCCGCCGCGGCCGAGCTGATGACCGCGCCCGCCCACGGCCGCCGCCCGCCGGACGTGCTGCAGGACTACGACGTGGCGCGCATCGCGCCGAAGCTCGCCTCCCTCTACCGGACGCTGCTGGGTGACGTTCCGCCGCCACGCGCGTTGGACAGGGAAGCCCGACCGCAGACCACGGAGGAGATCCATGCCTGACCGCGCCCCCGATCCCGCGCCTGACCGCGCGTCGGACCGCGACGAGGCCGGGGCGGCCCCGCGCCGGCGCGGCCTGCTGCGCTGGTGGCCGCTGGCCGTCGCGGTACCGCTCGGCGCCGCGGCCGGAGCCGGTTACGCGGCCCAGGCGCAGCCGCAGTACCAGGCCAGCGCCTATGTCATGGTGGTCGCCCCGAACGGCGGCTCCGCGGCCGTCAACTTCGCCCAGGCGTACGGCAGGATCGTCGGCCAGCCGGACGTGCTGGCCCGGGCCGCCGCGCAGACCCGGCTCACGCCGGGAGAGCTGGCGTCCCACCTGGAGGCGACCACCTCGCCCGACGCCCCGCTGATCCAGCTCACCGGCACCGCCGGCCGGGCCGACAGCGCGGCGGCCGAGGCCAACGCGGCGGCGTCCTCGCTGGTCGCCTTCGGCAACGCGGCGGCCAAGCAGACGGGCGTGCAGCTGGTGACCTTCGCCAAGGCCGCCGCCCCCGAGAAGCCCAGCTCGCCCTCGGCCGCGCTGGACACCGCAGTCGGCGCCGCGGCGGGTCTGCTGCTGGGAGGTCTGGTGCTGCTGGTCCGCCCCGGCCGGGCGGCGACCGCAGCCGTCCCCGGCCCGCGCCACGCCACGCCCGCGGCGGCGGCACAGCCGGTGGAGGCCTGAACCGGTGCTCCAGGCGCACGTGCTGACGGACCAGCAGGAGCTGGACGCCCTGGCGGAGGACTGGGAGCAGCTGGTCGAACGCAGCGCCGGGGCCACCCCCTTCCAGAGCCATGGGTGGCTCGCCTCCTGGTGGCAGAGCTACGGCCGCCCCGGCCGGCTCCGGGTGGTGACGGTCCGTCGGCCCGACGGCCGACTGGTCGCCCTGGCCCCGCTGATGCGCGGCCCCGGCGGCCTGCGCCCGATCGGCGTCGGGCTCACCGACTTCCACGACGTGCTGATCGACCCCGAGCACGCCGAGCAGGCCGCCCCCGTGCTGGCCCGGGCGCTGGCACGGCAGTTGCGCGCCCCCTGGGCGACGCTGGACCTGCGTGAGGTCCGCGCCGACGCCTCGGCCCGACTGCTGGCCGCCCACTGGCCCGGCCGGGCGGCGGAGCTCCCGGACTCTCTCTGCCAGCACCTGCCCGGCCTGCCCATGGACGACCTGCTGCGCAGGCTGCCGGGGCGGACCGCCCAGCGGACCCGGGTCAAGCTGCGCAAGCTGGCGGCGGCGGGTGTCGTCGTCCGCGACGTGCCGGCCGCCGAGATGCCGCAGGCGGTGGACCGGCTGCTGGCCCTGCACGCGCTCCAGTGGACCGGACGCGGCGTCACCCGGGAGCACCTGCGCGAACGCTTCGCCGCGCACCTGCGCCGCTCGGCGGTGGCCCTCGCCGCCCGGGGCCGCGCGGCGATGCACGAGTACGAGCTGGACGGCCGACTGATCGCCGTGGACCTGGAGCTGATGGCCCGGGGGATCGCGGCGCTGTACTTCTACGGCGTGCATCCGAGCGCCCGGGAGCGGCTGGACATCGCCGGGATGCTGTTCGGGGAGAACCTGGCCCATGCGCTGCGCAGCGGGATGGTGGAGATAAACCTGCTGCGCGGCGACGAGCCCTACAAGCAGCGGTGGCGTCCGGAACGCTCGCAGAACGCCCGCCTGCTGCTCGGCCGCGGGCCGGCGGTGCGGCTGCGGGTCGCCCTGCTGCGCACGGACCGGGCGCTGCGGGACTGGGCGAAGCGGCGCGCGCCGTGGCTGCGGAAGGCGGCCCGTATCGTGTCCGGGTGACCGTCACCCGTTCCGTCGTCCTGTTCCTGGTCGCCGCGCTCGCCGAGATCGGGGGCTGCTGGCTGATCTGGCAGGCCGTCAGGGACCACCGCGGCTGGCTCTTCGCCGTGGGCGGCGCCGCCGCGCTCACGGCCTACGGCCTGCTGGCCGCGGCGCAGCCGTCGGCCGCGTTCGGCCGGGTCCTCGCCGCCTACGGCGGGGTCTTCATCCTGGGCTCCCTGGCCTGGGCGGTCGTCGTCGACGGCTACCGGCCCACTCCGTGGGACATGACGGGTGCGCTCGTCGCCCTGGCGGGCGCGGCGCTCATCGCTTTCCAGCCCCGCTGACCCCTCGCCCTGCAGGGCCCCAAAGGCGCCGCCCGGGGCGGTGTGTAGCACGTCTGCTACAGAACGGCGCGTAGCCTGCGGGGGGTACCGGGCTGCGCCTACCGTGGGCGCATGCGAACTGTCGTCGTCGCCCTCCTCCTGGCCGCGCTCGTCGCGGTCCTCGGGGCCGCTGCCCGGGCGCACCGCCCCGCCCCGTTCGGGGACGATCTCGCCGCGCACAGCACCAGCGTCCCCGCGGACGCGGTCCGCCTCCACGGCGACGCGGTACAGGGGTACGACGACACCACCGGCGTCACCGCCTGGACCTACCGGCGTCCCGGCTCGACGCCGACCCGCATCGTCCCGCTCGCGCACGAGGTCGCCCTGGTCGCCTGGTCGGACGGCATGCTCACCGGCGTCACCCCGGGCGCCCCAGAGATCCGCTGGCACCGGTTCATCAAGATCGACGAGGGCGGCCGCCCGCTGCTGCACGCCAGCCCCGGTGGGGAAACGTTCCTCGCGGTCACCTCGGGCCTGTTCGTCGCCTACAACACCGACGACGGCACCATCCGCACGGATACCCTGCCGCCGCCCGGCTGCTCCTACGTCCCCGCCCACAGCGTGAGCCTGGACGACGGGACGCTCGTGGTCGCCCGCTCCTGCCCCGGCGACGGCCCGTCCGCCGTGGACGCCTTCACCGCCGACGGACGCGTCTGGAAGCGGGACTCGGGGCCCGACGTCCGCCCGGTCCTCGGGACCGGCGGGTCCCTGGCACTGTGTCAGGGACCGCTGCTGCGAGGCATGTTGGTGGATCCGGCGACCGGTGCGGCCGTCCCGGACCTGCCCGGCGCCGTCCGGCAGCCGAAACCGCTTTGCACCGCCCGTTAGACTGGACGAGTTTGCCCGCGCCTCGCAGGCGCCAGTACGTCCGGGAGCAGCCTCGCCATGATCGCCGCCAGCAACGTCGAACTGCGCGCCGGCGCCCGCATCCTGCTGGAGAACGCCTCCTTCCGGGTCGCCGCGGGCGACCGTATCGGTCTGGTCGGGCGCAACGGCGCCGGCAAGACGACGCTGACCAAGGTGCTCGCGGGCGAGGGCATCCCCGCCGCCGGCACGGTGACCCGGTCCGGTCCCGTCGGCTACCTGCCGCAGGACCCGCGCACCGGCGACCTCGACGTGCTGGCCCGGGACCGGATCCTCTCCGCCCGCGGTCTCGACGAGGTGCTGCGCAAGATGCGCATCGCCGAGGACAAGATGGCCAACGGCAAGGGCGCCACCCGCGACCAGGCGATGAAGAAGTACTCCCGCCTGGAGACGGAGTTCCTCACCAAGGGCGGCTACGCCGCCGAGGCCGAGGCCGCCACCATCGCCGCCGCGCTGGGGCTGCCGGACCGCATCCTGACCCAGCAGCTGCACACCCTCTCCGGCGGCCAGCGCCGCCGCGTCGAGCTGGCCCGGATCCTGTTCTCGGACTCCGACACGCTGCTGCTGGACGAGCCCACCAACCACCTGGACGCCGACTCGATCCTGTGGCTGCGGGACTACCTGAAGACCTACAAGGGCGGCTTCATCGTCATCTCCCACGACATCAACCTCGTGGACGAGGTCGTCAACAAGGTCTTCTACCTGGACGCCAACCGGGCCACCATCGACGTCTACAACATGGGCTGGAAGCTCTACCTCCAGCAGCGCGAGGCCGACGAGAAGCGCCGCAAGCGCGAGCGGGCCAACGCCGAGAAGAAGGCCGCGCAGCTCAACGCGCAGGCCGACAAGATGCGGGCCAAGGCCACCAAGACGGTCGCCGCCCAGAACATGGCCCGCCGCGCCGAGAAGCTGCTGTCCGGCCTGGAGGACGTGCGGCAGAGCGACCGGGTCGCCAAGCTCCGCTTCCCCGAGCCGGCCCCCTGCGGCAAGACCCCCCTCACGGCCGAGGGGCTGTCCAAGTCCTACGGCTCCCTGGAGATCTTCACCGACGTCGACCTGGCCGTGGACAAGGGCTCCCGGGTCGTCGTGCTCGGCCTCAACGGCGCGGGCAAGACCACGCTGCTGCGGATGCTCGCCGGCGTGGAGCAGCCCGACACCGGCCAGGTCGTCCCCGGCCACGGGCTGAAGATCGGCTACTACGCCCAGGAGCACGAGACCCTGGACCCGGACCGGACCATCCTGGAGAACATGCGCTCCGCGGCCCCGGACCTGGACCTGGTCGAGGTCCGCAAGATCCTCGGCTCCTTCCTCTTCTCCGGCGACGACGTGGACAAGCCGGCGGGAGTGCTCTCCGGCGGCGAGAAGACCCGACTGGCCCTCGCCACCCTGGTCGTCTCCAGCGCCAACGTGCTGCTGCTCGACGAGCCGACCAACAACCTGGACCCGGCCAGCCGCGAGGAGATCCTCGGCGCGCTGCGCTCCTTCGCCGGCGCGGTCGTCCTGGTGACCCACGACGAGGGCGCGGTGGACGCGCTCCAGCCGGAGCGGATCATCCTGCTCCCGGACGGTGTCGAGGATCTCTGGAACGAGAGTTACGCGGATCTCGTGTCGCTCGCGTGAATTGATTCAGGAGCGAAACATTGCATTGCTCCTGAATCCGTCGGCGGCGGATCATGCATCTGGACCAGAAGAGTTCATATCGCGAAGATCCGCCGCGCCGGGTGACGCTCTTGGCGGCAACCCGGTCGGAGTATCCCGTGTAATCCCCAAATACCCCGTCTGATCTGCCGATTCACGGTTCGTCAGGGAATGGTTCGTTCCCGTACCGGCGGCCATTGGGCCGCCTGGCGGGGCGCGCGGCCCGGTGCGCGCTCCCGGAATCGACGGGGGGACCTTGTCGAATGGGTGGCCAGCGGGGCCCCCATGGGTGATCATGGGATTCCGACAGAGCACTGCTACGAGGAGGCACGGGTGGCCGAGACTCTGAAAAAGGGCAGCCGAGTGACCGGACCGGCGCGGGAGAAGCTCGCGACCGAGCTCAAGAAGAAGTACGACTCCGGTGCGAGCATCCGTGCGCTGGCGGAGGAGACGGGCCGTTCCTACGGCTTCGTGCACCGGATGCTCAGCGAGTCCGGAGTGAACCTGCGCGGCCGCGGCGGCGCCACTCGCGGCAAGGCGAAGGCCGCTGCCGCGTCCTGAGCGGCAGCGTCCCGAGCGAACCCCAGGGGTGACGAGAGCCGTCGCCCTCGTTACTCTCCAGTAGCTACGCATGCTGAATTCCGGCCGAGCTCTGGAGGACTGCCGTGACCGACACCGTCGATGCTGCCGCGCGCTGGGAGCAAGCAGGTGTCCGCCTCGAAGTGGCGGACACCCTGGCCACGGTGACCCTCTGTCACCCTGACCGCCGCAACGCCCAGACGCCGGCCCTCTGGCGCGCGCTCGCCGAGATCGGCAGCGCGCTGCCGGGGACGGTGCGGGTCGTCCTGCTCCGCGCGGAAGGTGTCTCCTTCTCCGCGGGCCTGGACCGCGCGGCCTTCGCGCCGGAGGGCATCCCCGGCGAGGTCAGCTTCGTCGAGATCGCGAAGCGGCCGGACGGCGAGTCCGTCATCGCGGAGTACCAGGCCGGCTTCACCTGGTGGCGCCGCGCCGACCTGGTCACCATCGCCGCCGTCCAGGGCCACGCCATCGGCGCCGGGTTCCAGCTGGCGCTCGCCTGTGACCTGCGGGTGGTGGCGGAGGACGTGCAGTTCTCCATGAAGGAGACGGCGCTGGGCCTGGTGCCCGACCTCACCGGGACCAAGCCGCTGGTGGATCTGGTGGGCCCGGCCAGGGCGCTGGAGATCTGCGGCACGGGCCGGTACGTCCACGCGGACGAGGCGGTGCGCCTCGGGCTCGCGAACGTGAGCGTGCCGAGGGGCGAACTGGACGCGGCGGCACGGGACTTGGCCGCGGCGCTGCTGGCCGCCCCCCGGAACGCGCTGATCGAGACCAAGGCCCTGCTGGCGGGCGCAGGCGCCCGCACCCTCGACGAACAGTCCGCCGCGGAGCGGGCGGCCCAGGTGCGCCGCCTGCGCGACCTCGCGGGAATCGGCGACTGAGCCCCTTGAGGGGCGCGAGGAATCGCCCACCCTTCCCCAGTCTTCGGCGGGAGGTGCCCCCAGCGCGAGCAGCACACCACCCGGGGAGGGCTGATCCCATGTGCGGGACGCACTTCCGTGGGTGGTGGGCTGGTCCCGCAGTTCCCCGCGCCCCTGAAGGCGCTTCGTGTCGTCGAGGGGTGACGGGGGCTCAGAGGCCGTGGAGGGCGCCGCCGTCGACGGGGAGGGTGAGGCCCGTGAGGTAGCCGGCCGCGGGGGACAGGACGAAGGCCGCCACCCGGCCGAACTCGGCGGGCTCGCCGTACCGGCGGAGCGGAATCGCGGCTTGCGCCGCGACCCGCGCCGCGGCGGGGTCCGGTGCCAGGGAGTCCAGATGGGCCACCCGCTCCGTCTCGATCCGCGCGGGCAGCAGGCTGACGACCCGGATCCCGCGCGGGCCCAGCTCGTTGGCCAGCGTCTTTGCGGCCATCGCCAGGCCCGGTCGCAGACCGTTGGAGACGGCCAGGCCCGCGATGGGTTCGCGCACCGAGCCGGACAGCACGAAGGCGATCGCGCCGCCCGCCTCCAGCACCGGGGCGGCGGTCCTGGCGATCCGGATCGCGCCGAGGAAGACGGACTCGAACGCGTCCCGCCACTGATCGTCCGTCACCTCCCGGACGCCGCCCGCCGGTGGGCCGCCGACGCTGATGAGCACGCCGTCCAGGCGGGCGAAGGCCGCCACCGCCGTGTCGACCAGCGCCTGCGCCGTCGCCGGGTCGCCGTTGTCGGCGGCCAGGCCGACGACGCGGGCGGGATCGCCCAGCCGGGCCACGGCGTCCTCGACCGACTCGGTCGAGCGCCCCGTCACCACCAGGCGGGCTCCCTCGGCGAGCAGCTGCTCCGCCGTGGCGTAGCCCAGGCCGCGGGTGGCGGCGGTGACGACGTAGACGCGGTCCTGCAGTCCCAGGTCCATCAGACGATCCTCGGATCCCTTCCGTGGCCCGCCAGTTGGAAGGCCGTGTCGACCAGCGCCACATGGGTGAACGCCTGCGGGGTGTTGCCGAGTTGGCGGCCGCTCTCGGCGTCCCACTCCTCCGAGATCATGCCGAGGTCGTTGGCCAGCGCGCTCACCCGGGTGAAGAGGTCCTGCGCCTCCTCCTTCTCGCCGATCTGCAGCAGCGCCGTCGCCAGCCAGTACGAGCACGCGAGGAAGGCGCCCTCCTCGCCGCGCAGCCCGTCCACGGCCGACGTGCCCTCGGCGGGCAGGGAGTAGCGGCGGACGAAGCCGCCCTCGTCGAGTTCGTCGCGGACGGCGCGGACGGTGTTGACCACCCGGGGGTCGCTCGGCGGCAGGAAGCCGGTCATGACCGTGAACAGCGTCGCCGCGTCCAGCTCCTTGCCTCCGTAGTACTGGGTGAACACGCCGCGCTCGTGGTCGACGCCGCGCTCGCACACGTCCGCGTGGATGATCCCGCACAGCTCCCGCCAGCGCTCGACGGGGCCCGGGAGGCCGGTCTCCTCGGCGAGCCGGACCGCGCGGTCGAAGGCCACCCAGGACATCACCTTGGAGTGGACGAAGTGCCGGCGCGGGCCGCGCACCTCCCACAGGCCCTCGTCCGGGTCGCTCCAGTGCTCCTCCAGGTACTCCAGCAGCTTCCGGACCAGGCCCCAGACATGCCGCTCCATGGTGATGCCGTGGCAGTGGGCCAGGTAGAGGGTGTCCAGGACCTCGCCGTACACGTCGAGTTGGAGCTGGTTGACGGCCGCGTTGCCGAAGCGGACCGGGCGGGAGCTCTCGTAGCCCGGCAGCCAGTCGGCGGCGATCTCCGGCAGTCGGCGCTCGCCCGCGACGCCGTACATGGTCTGCAGGTCGGCCGGGTCGCCGGCGATCGCGCGCAGCAGCCAGTCGTGCCAGGCCTCGGCCTCGTCCCGGAAGCCCGCGCGCAGCAGCGCGCCGAGGGTCATCGTGGAGTCGCGCAGCCAGCAGAAGCGGTAGTCCCAGTTGCGCTCACCGCCGATCTGCTCGGGCAGTCCCGCGGTCACCGCGGCGACGATGCCGCCGGTCGGCTCGTAGGTGAGCGCCTTGAGGATGATCAGCGAACGCAGCACCAGGTCCCGGTCGGGACCCTCGTAGGTGCACTGCGAGGCCCACTTCTCCCAGTCCGCCAGCGTCGCGGCGAGCGCCTGGTCGGGGTCCTGCCGGGGCGGCTGGGTCAGGTGCGAGGGCCGCCAGCTCAGCACGAACGGGTGCCGTTCGCCCTCGTGGACGGTGAACTCCGCGAAGTGCGCGAAGTCCTGACCCTTCGTCCGCACTCCCGGGCCGGCCCGCAGCCACACCGCGTCGGGGCCGGCGACGGCCACCCGGTGGTGGTCGGTGCGACGCACCCAGGGGATGATCCGCGCGTAGTCGAAGCGCAGCCGCAGCTCCCCGGTCATCCGCACGGTGCCGGAGATGCCCTCGACGATGCGCATGACGTCGGGGGTCCTGTCCCGTTGCGGCATGAAGTCGATGACCCGGCAGCTCCCGGTCGGGGTCTCCCAGACGGTCTCCAGGACCAGGGAGTTGCCGATGTAGCGGCGGGTGGGCCGGGCTCCGCTGCCGACGGGGGAGAGCCGCCAGTGGCCGTGCTCGTCGCCGCCGAGCAGGGCCGCGAAGCAGCTGGGGGAGTCGAAGCGGGGCAGGCAGAGCCAGTCGATGGAGCCGTCCCGACCGACCAGGGCGGCGGTCTGGAGGTCTCCGATCAGTGCGTAGTCCTCGATGCGTCCAGGCATGGAGTCAATCGTGCTACGAAGCGGCGGGCGGCATCAGGACGTTCGCGAGGCTTTCCACTCGCGGCGGAACAGGAACCACCAGGCGACGGGGACCAGCGCGGCGAAGACCCACCACTGCACGGCGTAGGGAAGGTGCACGCCCTTGCCGACGACGGCCATGCCGCCGGTGGCGTCCTGCGGCTGCGGGACGGTCTCCGGCTGGGCGCCGCGCGGTGCCGGGGTGGTGCGGTTGAGCTCCAGGTACCCGGCGAGCAGCGTCTCCCCGGTGCGCCGGGCCTGCTCCTGACTGTTGATCAGCATGAACTGCCGGTCGGGCAGGCCCTTGACGTCCCGGATGCCGGTGAGCGCGCTGGTCTCGTCCGGACGGAACAGGCCGTCCAGCGTCACCGTTCCGGTCGGCGCGGCCGGGACCGCGGGGTACTCGGTGCCGGTGGTGTTCCCCGGGGAGATCCAGCCGCGGTTGACCAGGATCTCCTTGCCGTCGTCCAGCACCAGCGGGGTGACCACGTAGAAGCCGATGATGTCGCCGGAGGAGTCGGTGCGGTGCCGGACCACGAACTCGTGCGCGGTGTCGTAGTGCCCGGTCGCCGTCGCGTGCCGGTACATCTCGCGCTGCGGGATCACCACCCCCGGCGAGCTGAGCGACTCCACGCCGACGGCGGCCGCGCGCACGTTGGCGTCGGTGAGCCTGGTGCTCGCCTTGGACTGCTCGTAGCGGTGGAACTGCCACTGCCCCAGCCAGACCATGGCGGGGATGAGGGCCAGGAACAGCAGGGTCAGTGCGACCCAGCGCCGGGTGAGCAGGATGCGGAACACCCCGAAACGGTA
This sequence comes from Streptacidiphilus monticola, assembly GCF_042658505.1. Taxonomy (NCBI): domain Bacteria; kingdom Bacillati; phylum Actinomycetota; class Actinomycetes; order Kitasatosporales; family Streptomycetaceae; genus Streptacidiphilus; species Streptacidiphilus monticola. The sequence continues at coordinate 136,630 of NZ_JBHSQJ010000031.1, forward strand.
CCTCCCGGACTCCCGCCGCCCGGGAGCGGGGGTCAGCTCTGCGGCCGGACGTCGCGCAGCAGCTGCAGGAACGCCGCCTCGTCCACCACCGGGGTGCCGATCTCGCGGGCGCGGCGCGCCTTCGTGGTCCAGCTGTCCGGCTCGTTGGTGACGAGCAGTGAGGTACGGCTGGAGACCGAGGAGGCGACGTGCAGGCCGGCCTCGGTCATCCGGTCCTCGAGCTGCTCCCGGTCGACGGCCGTGTCCCCGGTGATCGCCACCCGCATGCCCTGCACCAGCGGCCCGGACGCCTGCCAGCGCCCGGGGTTGGGATACGGGCAGGCGGGACGCCTCCGGGCGGGACGGAACCAGGCGGCCCGGCGCTGCGACGGGATCTCCCCGAGCGCCTCGGGCAGCGCCACCGGCATGACGCAGTTGACCAGCGGCAGCCGCAGCCCGCCGGCCGCGGCGAGCTTGAGGCTGCGCCGGAACACGGCGGCGAGCACCCGGGCGTCGTCGAGCGCGTGGTGGGCCCGCTCGGGCACCACGCCGAAGTGCGCGGCGAGCGTGGCCAGTCGGTGGTTGGGGAGCGGCAGCGCGAGATCGCGTGAGAGCACCACGGTGCACAGCCGCTGCTCGGTGGGGATCTCCAGAGCGGCGCGGCCGTACTCGCGGGCGAGCATCTTCCAGTCGAACTGGGCGTTGTGAGCGACCATCACCTTGCCCGCCAGGCGCGCCGACAGCTCGGCCGCCACCTCGGGGAAGCGTGGAGCGCCGCGCAGGTGACTGCTCGTCAGCCCGTGGATCCACACCGGCCCCGGATCCCGGTCCGGATTCACCAGGGTGTACCAGTGGTCCTGCGGGACACCGAAGCGGTCCAACTCGTAGACGCCTATCGAGATGACCCGGTCGTCAGCGGCCAGGCCGGTCGTCTCCACGTCCACGACGGCGTACCCGCCTGCCGGGTACGCCTCGGGCCACTCGTCGCTGTCCTCCACGGTCACTCAGAATAGGGGTGACTACTGACAGCCCCGTCGGGGGCACGGGCACTTCCCGCCGCTGAGGTGGGGGTTCCCGTGCCGGGACGGGGCGCTGCACCACGACGAGAGTGAAATCGCATGCGCGCCACGGTGATTTACGGGCCAAAGGACGTTCGGGTGGAGGAGGTGCCGGACGCCGCGGTCCAGAAGCCGACCGACGCCGTCGTCCGCAACGTCCTCGCCTGCATCTGCGGCAGTGACCTCTGGGCCTACCGGGGCGTCGCCAAGCGCGAGCCCGGCCAGCGGATCGGTCACGAGTTCCTGGGCGTCGTCGAGGAGGTCGGCGCTGACGTGACGTCAGTCACGGTGGGGGACCTGGTCGTCGCGCCCTTCGTCTGGTCCGACGGAACCTGCGAGTTCTGCGCGGAGGGCCTGCAGACCTCCTGCCCGCACGGCGGCTTCTGGGGGAGTGTCGGTTCCGACGGCGGCCAGGGCGAGGCCGTGCGCGTCCCCTACGCCGACGGCACCCTGGTGAAGCTGCCCAAGGACGCCCGGTCGGACGAGCGGCTGCTCACCGCGATGCTGGCGCTGTCCGACGTGATGGCCACCGGCCACCACGCAGCGCTGGCCGCGGGCGCCCGCCCCGGCGCCCCCGTCGCCGCCGTCGGCGACGGGGCGGTGGGCCTCTGCGACGTCCTCGCCGCGAAGCGGCTGGGCGCCGAGCGGATCATCGCCCTGGGCCGCCACGAGGCCCGCACGGCGATCGCGCGCCGCTTCGGCGCGACCGACATCGTCCCGCAGCGCGGCGAGGAGGCGGTGGCGGCGGTGCGCGAGCTGACCAAGGGCGTCGGCGCGCACGCCGTGCTGGAGGCCGTCGGCACGGAGGAGTCGATGCGCACGGCGATCTCCGTGACCAGGGACGGCGGCAGCGTCGGCTATGTCGGCGTGCCCCACGGAGGGAGCGCGGGGGTGGACATCCACCAGATGTTCGACCGCAACGTCGCTCTGCGGGGCGGGGTGGCCCCGGCGCGTGCGTACATTCCGGAGCTGCTGAAGGACGTGCTGGCGGGGGTCATCGACCCGTCCCCGGTGTTCGACATGAGCGTGGGGCTGGAGGGGGTGCCGGGGGGTTACGCCGCGATGGACGACCGCACCGCCCTGAAGGTCCGCGTCACCTTCTAACCCTTCATCAGCCCCCTGTCAGGGGCGCGAGGATCCCCTGCGCACCCCCGGTTCGGCCGGGGGTGCCCCCACGGCGGGAGGTATCCCCACCGCGACCGGCCCACCACCCACGGGGGTTCGACCCGCACACGGAGCCGGGCCTCCCCGAGTGGTGGGTTGCTCGCGGTGGGGGCACCCCCGGCCGAAGGCTGGGGGAGGGGTGGGGGAGCCTCGCGCCCCTGACGGGGGCGGGGGTCAGCGGAAGGCGTCGAGGCCGGTGAGGGTCTTGCCGACGATGAGTTGGTGCATCTCGACCGTGCCCTCGTACGTGAGCACCGACTCCAGGTTGTTGGCGTGGCGCATGATCGGGTACTCGAAGGAGATCCCGTTCGCGCCCAGGATCGTCCGGGCGGTCCGGGCGATCTCGATCGCCTCGCGCACGTTGTTGAGCTTGCCGTAGCTCACCTGCTCCGGGCGCAGCGTCCCGGCGTCCATCCGCCGGCCCAGATGCAGGGCGAGCAGCAAGCCCTTGTTGAGCTCCAGCGACATGTCGGCCAGCTTGGCCTGGGTGAGCTGGAACCCGCCGATCGGGCGGCCGAACTGCTCCCGCGTCAGGCTGTACTCCCGGGCCGTCTCCAGGCAGGAGCGCGCCGCGCCCAGCGCGCCCCAGACGATGCCGTAGCGGGCCTGGTTCAGGCAGGACAGCGGACCCTTCAGGCCGCGCACATCCGGGAAGACCGCGTCCTCGGGCAGGCGCACGTTGTCGAGCACCAGCTCACTGGTGACCGAGGCCCGCAGCGAGCCCTTGTGCTTGATCTCGGGGGCCGAGAACCCGGGGGTGTCCGTCGGGACGACGAATCCGCGCACACCCTCGTCCGTCTGCGCCCACACCACCGCGACGCCCGCGACGGAGCCGTTCGTGATCCACATCTTGCGGCCGTTGAGGACCCAGTCCGCCCCGTCCCGCTTCGCGTTGGTGCGCATCGACGCGGGGTCGGAGCCGTGGTCGGGTTCGGTGAGCCCGAAGCAGCCGATGACCTCGCCCGCCGCCATCCGCGGCAGCCAGGTCTGCTTCTGCTCCTCCGAGCCCCAGCGGTGGATCGCGTACATGGCCAGCGAGCCCTGCACGGACACCAGCGACCGCAGTCCGGAGTCCGCCGCCTCCAGCTCCAGGCAGGCCAGGCCGTACTGGACGGCGCTGGCCCCGGCGCAGCCGTAGCCCTCCAGGTGCATGCCCAGGGCGCCGATCCCGCCCAGCTCGCGGGCGAGTTCACGGACCGTCGGCAGTTCGCCGGCCTCGTACCAGTCGGCGATGTGGGGCAGCACCCGGTCCGCGCACCAGGCGCGGACGGTGTCGCGGACCGCGAGGTCCTCCTCGCTCAGCAGGTCGTCGATGCCGAGCGGGTCGCGGGGGTCGAGGGGAGCAGCCATGTCACAGATCCTCAGCTTGGGGGAGGCGGGTGGACGGTCGGAGATGGTCGGTCAGCGGCGCGTCCGCCGGGCCGGCGAGCCAGGCGCGTACGGCGTCATTGTGCTCGCCCAGGCGCGGCGGGGCGACGGGCGGTCGGACGGGGGTGGCGTCCAGCGTCAGCGGACTGCGCACCTGCGGCACCCGGCCTTCGCCGACGGGAACCACCGGGTCCAGGCCCAGCTCCGCGCCCAGTGCGAACGCCCCGGCCAGGTCGTTGACGGGTCCGCAGGGCACCCCGGCGGCGGTCAGCAGCCGTTGCCACGCGGCGGCGGGGCGCGTGGCCAGCCGCTGCTCCAGGGCCTCCACGAGCTCCTGACGGTGCGTCACCCGGGCGCCGTTGGTGGCGAAGCGCGGGTCCTCGCCCAGTTCGGGGGCGCCCAGCGCCTTGGCGAGCGCCCGGAACTGGCCGTCGTTGCCGCAAGCCACCGCGATCAGCTCGGCGTCGGCGCAGCGCAGGGTCTCGTAGGGCGCGATGCTGGGGTGGCGGTTGCCGAGGGCCCGGGGCGGGCGGCCGGTGGCGAGGAAGCCGCTGGCCTGGTTGGCGAGCGAACCCAGCAGCGAGGAGAGCAGGTTGACCTCGACCCGCTGCCCGAGCCCGGTCCGGCCGCGGTGGTGCAGCGCGGCGAGTACGGCGGTGACGGCGTCCTTGGCGGTGAGCACGTCCACCAGCGCGACGCCGGCCTTCTGCGGCTCGCCGCCCTCGGGGCCGGTGATGCTCATGAGACCGCCCACCGCCTGGACGACGAAGTCGTAGCCGGGCAGGTCGCTGCCGCTGCCGAAGCCGGTGATCGAGCAGTAGACCAGCCCGGGGTTCTCCGGGCGCAGGCTGGCGTCGTCCAGGCCGTAGCGGGCCAGGCCGCCCGGCTTGAAGTTCTCCAGCAGGACGTCCGCGCGTCGGGCCAACTCCCGTGCCAGGGCGGCGTCCTGGGGGTCGCCGAGGTCGAGGGTCATGCCGTGCTTGCTGCGGTTGGCGCAGTCGAAGTAGGCCGCGGTCCCGTCCACGAAGGGCGGCCCCCAGTGCCGGGTGTCGTCCCCGGCGCCGGGGCGCTCCACCTTGACGACGGTGGCGCCCAGGTCGGCCAGGGTGGCCGCGGCGAGCGGGCCGGCCAGCACCCGGCTGAAGTCGGCGACCAGGAGCCCTTCCAGGGGTCCGCCCATGACCACTCCTCCTGTGCGTCGTGCCGCCCGGTTGCCCGCCATGCTGACAAGATCGCGCCTCCGGGGGAAACCCGCCGTTCCGGCCAGTACCGTGCGCGGAGTTGTACGTCCGGGCAGGTGTCAGCCGCGGGGCATAGGCTAGGCGCAAAAGGGGAGGTGCAACGTGTCCGGGCTCATCGACCAGTTCGGTCGGACGGCGGTCGACCTGCGGGTCTCGCTGACCGACCGGTGCAACCTGCGCTGCACCTACTGCATGCCCGAGGAGGGGCTGCAGTGGCTGGCCAAGGACACGCTGCTGACGGACGCGGAGATCGTCCGCCTGGTCCGGATCGCGGTGACGCTGCTCGGCGTCCGAGAGGTCCGCTTCACCGGCGGCGAGCCGCTGCTGCGGCCCGGGCTGGTCGGCATCGTGCAGGAGTGCGCGGCGCTGGAGCCGCGCCCCGAGCTGTCGTTGACCACGAACGGCATCGGACTGCAGCGCGTCGCCCCCGCCCTGGCGGCGGCCGGGCTGGACCGGATCAACGTCAGCCTGGACACGCTGGACCCGGTCGTCTTCCGCGAGTTGACGCGGCGTGACCGCCACGCGGACGTGCTGGCCGGGTTGGCCGCGGCGGAGGCGGCGGGGCTCACCCCGGTCAAGGTCAACGCGGTGCTGATGCGCGGGCGGAACGAGCACGAGGCCGCCCCGCTGCTGGCCTGGTGCCTGGAGCGGGGGTACGAGCTGCGCTTCATTGAGCAGATGCCGCTGGACGCCCAACACGGCTGGGACCGCGCGCAGATGGTCACCGCGGCGGAGATCCTCGGGCAGCTGCGCACCGCCTTCGAGCTGACTCCGGAGCCCTCGTCCGCACGCGGCGCGGCCCCCGCGGAGCGCTGGCTGGTGAACGGCGGCCCGGCCCGGGTCGGCGTGATCGCCAGCGTCACCCGCCCCTTCTGCCGCGCCTGCGACCGCACCCGGCTGACGGCGGACGGCCAGGTCCGCAACTGCCTCTTCGCGACCGAGGAGACCGACCTGCGCTCCGCCCTCCGCAGCGGCGCCACCGACGCGGCCGTCGCCCGCCTCTGGCAGGCGGCCATGTGGGGCAAGAAGCCCGGCGCCGGTATCGACGACCCGTCCTTCCTCCAGCCCACCCGCCCCATGTCCGCCATCGGCGGCTGAGCGCGCCCCGGCGCGCCGGCCGGGACCTAGCGGATCTCGAAGGGCTCGATGTCCTTCAGGAAGCCGCGGATGTCCAGGAACTCGCTGAGGGAGTCGCGGTGGGCGTCGCAGGCGAGCCACTGCTTCCGGCGGTCGGGTGTGTGCAGCTTCGGGTTGTTCCAGCTCAGTACCCAGAGCGCCGGCTCGCGGCAGCCCTTCGCGGAGCAGATCGGCGTCTCGGACTCGGTCCCCATACCGCCACCCTACGGGCAGAGCGATGCCGGGCAGCCACGGGGGGAGCCGCCCGGCATCTCGCGCTCGCTCCGACGGGGGATGCAGAGCGAACGCGTCGAGTATGGCACGTGCACGCGGCCGGCGGACCAATGATCCTTAAAACATTCGTACGGCGGTCTTAAGGTCCCGCTAAGGCTGCGTCAGTCCCCTTGCCGCGGCGGCACGATGGTGCCCTCCACCGGCTCCGACGGGCCCGGCGGGAGCATCGTCCGGGGCTGGGCGCCGACGAAGGTGTCGGGCAGGCCGGGAGCGCCCTCGCGGCCGCCGTTGGCGACGATGACGGCGAAGTAGGGGATGACCGTGCCGCCGACCAGCGCCACGATCGCCGCGATCCGGGACTCGTGCCACAGCACGACGGCGAGCACCACGCACACCGTGCGGACCGCCATCGAGATCATGTAGCGGCGCTGACGGCCCTTCACATCCTCGGTCAGCCCCGTGCGCGCACCGGTGATGCGGACGACGCCGGGCCGTCCCGGCCCTGTCCTGCGCATGCTGTCCACCGCCCCTGCCACTGCCCCTGCCGTCGAATCGAGCCGTTCCACGGTACGTCCCGCCGACCGCTCCGCCGAGACCGGGGTCGGGGGCGCGCCGGAGCGTTTCCCGGCGCGCCCCCGCCGGCGGCGGTCAGGACGCCTGGCTGACGGAGCTCATGTTGAAGTCCGGCACCCGCACCGGCGGCATCGCCGCCCGGGTGAACCAGTCGCTCCACTCGCGCGGCAGGCACCGCTCGGTGCGGCCGGCCTCGCTGATCCGGCCCAGCAGGTCCACCGGGGACTCGTTGAAGCGGAAGTTGTTCACCGCCCCGGTGACCTCGCCGTTCTCCACCAGGTAGACGCCGTCCCGGGTGAGGCCGGTGAGCAGGAGCGTGGCCGGGTCCACCTCGCGGATGTACCAGAGGCAGGTGAGCAGCAGGCCCCGCTCGGTGCCGGCCACCAGGTCATCCAGGGACGCGTCCGAGCCGCCCTCCAGGACCAGGTTGTCCTGGCCCGGGCGGACCGGGAGGCCGGTCAGACCCGCCGAGTGACGGGTCGTCAGCAGGTTGGCCAGCTCCCCCTGGCGGATCCACTCCGTGGGCTCCAGCGCCAGGCCGTTGTCGAAGGCGGAGCTGTCGCCGCCGGAGGCGTGCGCCACCACGAACGGCGCGGCCTCCAGGCCCGGGTAGGCGGGGTCGCTGCGCAGGGTCAGCGGCAGCCGGGACAGCTTCTCGCCGACGCGGGTGCCGCCGCCCGCCCTGGAGAAGACGGTGCGGCCTTCGGCGGCGTCGCGGCCGCCCATGGACCAGGTCGCGTAGATCATCAGGTCCGCGACCGCGGAGGGCGGCAGGATCGTCTCGTAGCGTCCGGCCGCGAGGTCCACCTTCCGCTGCGCCCAGCCCAGACGGGTCGCCAGCTGCGCCTCCAGCGCCAGCGGGTCGACGTCGCGGAAGTCCCGGGTGGCGGCGCCGGTCCAGGCGGAGGCCGTCAGGTCGGCCGTCTTGGCGTTGAGTTCGAGCGTGCCGGTCGGCTGGTCGTGCCGCAGCCGCAGGCCGGTGGAGCTGCCCAGGTAGGTGGAGGTGACGGAGTGGTAGGCGAAGCCGTAGAGCAGCCGCCCGCTCTTGCGCGAGAGCGCGAAGGCCTCGCCGAGCGCGGGGGAGAAGTCCGCGAAGACCTCGGCCGATGTCTCCGCGGGCGGCGCGGTGAAGTCCGCCGAGGCCGGCCCGTAGGGCTCGACCAGCGGCTGTGCGTCCTCCGCCGGTCCCGCCTCCCGGGCGGCGGCCTCGGCCGCGCGCACCAGCGACTCGATCTCGTCCGGCGTGACCGCCTCGCGGGAGACGACACCGGAGGCCGTCCCCTGCTGCCCGTCCACGGTGGAGATGACCGTCAGGGTCCGGCCGCGGGTGACGCCGTTGGTGGTCAGGCTGTTGCCCGCCCAGCGGAGGTTGGCGGTGGACTCCTCGTGGGCGATGACGACGCAGCCGTCCGCCTGGGACAACTCCAGTGCGCGCTCGACGAGTTCGTGGGGTCGGATTGCCTGGGACATCAGCGACCAGCCTCCGCTTGGGTGTTGAGGACGTTGACGGACCGGAACAGCGCCGAGGGGCAGCCGTGCGAGACCGCCGCGACCTGGCCCGGCTGGGCCTTGCCGCAGTTGAAGGCGCCGCCGAGGACGTAGGTCTGCGGCCCGCCCACGGCCTCCATCGAGCCCCAGAAGTCGGTGGTGGTGGCCTGGTAGGCGACGTCCTTGACCTGCCCGGCCAGCCTTCCGTCGCGGATGCGGAAGAAGCGCTGACCCGTGAACTGGAAGTTGTACCGCTGCATGTCGATGGACCAGGACCGGTCGCCGACGATGTAGAGGCCGTCCTCGACGCCGGCGATCAGGCCCGCCGTGTCGGGGCCGTCGGCGGCCGGCTGCAGCGAGACGTTGGCCATCCGCTGTACCGGGACATGGGCGGGGGAGTCGGCGAAGGCGCAGCCGTTGGACCGGCCCAGCCCCTTCAACTTCGCCATGCGACGGTCGAGTTGGTAGCCCGTCAGGACGCCGTCGCGGACCAGGTCCCAGGACTGGGTGGCCACGCCCTCGTCGTCGTAGCCGATGGTGGCCAGGCCGTGCTCCACCGTCCGGTCGCCGGTGACGTGCATGACCTCGGAGCCGTACCGCAGCGAGCCGAGCTTGTCGAAGGTGGCGAACGAGGTGCCCGCGTAGGCGGCCTCGTAGCCGAGCGCGCGGTCGAGCTCGGTGGCGTGGCCGATCGACTCGTGGATGGTCAGCCACAGGTTGGACGGGTCGATCACCAGATCGTAGCGGCCGGCCTCGATGCTGGGGGCCTTCATCTTCTCGGCCAGCAGCACCGGCAGTTCGGCCAGTTCGGCGTCCCAGTCCCAGCCCGCCCCGGGGCCGCCCGCGAGGTACTCCCAGCCGCGGCCCACGGGCGGGGCGATGGTGCGCATCTCGTCGAAGGCGCCGGTCCGCTCGTCCACCGACACCGCGGTCAGCTCCGGGTGCAGCCGGATCCGCTGCTGGGTGGTCACCGTGCCCGCGGTGTCGGCGTAGAACTTGTTCTCCTGGACCGTCAGCAGCGAGGCCGAGACGTGCGAGACGCCGTCGGCGGCCAGCAGCCGGCTGCTCCAGTCGGCGAGCAGCGCGGTCTTCTCCGCGTCCGGCACGTCGAAGGGGTTGGTCTCGTAGGACGAGACCCAGGTGACGTCCCCGTGCACCGGCTCGTCGGCCAGCTCGACGCGCTCCTCGCTCAGCGGCGCGGACAGCTTCGCGACCGCGACCGCCTGCTCGGCGACCTTCCGGGCGGCGTCCGCGGTGAGGTCCACCCCGGCCGCGAAGCCCCAGGAGCCCTGCCACACCACCCGGACCGCGAAGCCCAGTTGCAGGACGTCCGAGGTACCGGCGGGCCGGGCGTCGCGCAGCCGCCAGGACGCGCTGCGCACCCGCTCCAGCCGGAAGTCCGCGTGCTCCACGCCAAGCTCCCGGGCCCGGGACAGCGCCGCCTCGGCCAGGGCCCGGGCGGGCAGGGCCAGGAACGCGGCGTCCACGGACCGTGAGGTGTCCGGCATTCGCTCTCCTCCTTCTCCGGGTGCCCCGGTTCGCGGGGCACTCCGGCATCCTCCCAAAAGCCGGAGCCGGAACAGGTCAGGACTGTGAGAAACCCACAGTTCAGGCCCGGGGCTGCTGTGGAGGGTCGATTCGCTCGCGGCCCGCGGCAACGGATAGCGTCAGGCTGCCGAGAGAAGACAGCGCAGAGAGAAGGTGTGCCAGTGAGCCGGTCGGTTCTCGTCACCGGAGGCAACCGGGGCATCGGTCTGGCGATCGCCCGCGCGTTCGCCGACGCCGGGGACAAGGTCGCGGTGACCTACCGTTCCGGAGAGCCGCCGGAGGGCTTGTTCGGGGTCAAGTGCGACATCACCGACCCGGAGCAGGTCGAGCAGGCCTTCAAGGAGGTCGAGGCCGCCCAGGGTCCGGTCGAGGTGCTGGTGGCCAACGCCGGCGTCACCCGGGACACCCTGCTGCTGCGCATGTCCGAGGAGGACTTCACCTCGGTCCTGGACACCAACCTGACCGGCACCTTCCGCGTGGTCAAGCGGGCCTCCAAGGCGATGCTGCGCGCCCGCAAGGGCCGGATCGTGCTGATCTCCTCGGTCGTCGGCCTGCTGGGCTCGGCCGGCCAGGCCAACTACGCCGCCTCCAAGGCCGGCCTGGTGGGCTTCGCCCGGTCCCTGGCCAGGGAGTTGGGCTCCCGCAACATCACCGTCAACGTCGTGGCCCCGGGCTTCGTGGACACCGACATGACGAAGGTCCTCGGCGAGGAGCGCCGGGCGGAGATCGTCTCCCAGGTCCCGCTGGCGCGTTACGCACAGCCGGAGGAGATCGCCTCCGCGGTCCGCTTCCTCTCCTCCGACGAGGCCGCATACATCACCGGAGCCGTCATCCCCGTGGACGGCGGATTGGGCATGGGTCACTGATCATGAGTGGAATCCTCGAGGGCAAGCGCATCCTGATCACGGGTGTGCTGATGGAGTCCTCCATCGCCTTCCACGCCGCGAAGCTGGCGCAGGAGCAGGGCGCCGAGATCATCCTCACCGCGTTCCCGCGCCCGACCCTGACCGAGCGCATCGCCAAGAAGCTGCCGAAGCCGGTCAAGGTGCTGGAGCTGGACGTCACCAACCAGGAGCACCTGGACGGGCTGGCCGAGAAGGTCCGCGCCGAACTCGGGGGCCTGGACGGCGTGGTGCACTCCATCGGCTTCGCGCCGCAGGACGCCCTGGGCGGTGTCTTCCTGGACACCCCGTGGGAGTCGGTCTCGACGGCGATGCACGTCAGCGCCTACTCGCTCAAGTCCCTGACCATGGCCTGCCTGCCGCTGATGGAGCACGGCGGCGCGGTCGTCGGCCTGACCTTCGACGCGCAGTTCGCCTGGCCGCAGTACGACTGGATGGGCCCGGCGAAGGCGGCGCTGGAGGCCACCAGCCGGTACCTGGCCCGCTACCTGGGCGAGAAGGACATCCGCTGCAACCTGGTCTCGGCGGGCCCGCTCGGCTCGATGGCGGCCAAGTCCATCCCGGGCTTCTCGCAGCTGGCGGACACGTGGAACGAGCGGTCCCCGCTGAAGTGGGACATCTCCGACCCCGAGCCGGCCGGCCGGGGTGTGGTCGCCCTGCTGAGCGACTGGTTCCCGAAGACGACGGGCGAGATCGTCCACGTCGACGGCGGCCTCCACGCCATCGGCGCGTAGCGCCCCTGAACGGGCGCGAGGAATCCCCCACCCTTCGGGCGGGAGGTCGCCCGGCGCGAGCAGCCCACCACCCGGGGAGGTGAGGCCCGTCCAACGGGTCGAGCCTCCCTGAGTGGTGGGCTGCTCGCGCCGGTGGCACCTCCCAGCCTTCCGCTGGGGGATCCGCGCGCCCCCGCGGGGGGCAGCTACCTGCATCCGGTCAGCGCCGCCGCGGCCTCCTTGGAGGCCCGCTCGCCGTCGCCGTCCCTGATGGCGTCGAGGATCTGACTGTGGCTCATATAGCGGTGCTCCGCCAGCACCGGGCCGACCGCCTGCCGTAGCTCCGCCCGCAGCACCTCGCCCAGGTCCGCGTACAGGGCGGCGATCACGTCGTTGTGGGCCGCGGCCATCACCGCCTGGTGGAAGGACGCGTCCGCCTGCACGAAGGCCTCCGCGTCGCCCGACTCCCAGGCGGACTCCCGCCGCGCCAGCGCGGTGTCCAGCAGCTTGAGGTCCCGCTGCGTCCGCCGCTCCGCGGCCAGCCTGGCCGCGGCCGCCTCCAGGGCCAGGCGCAGTTCGGTCACCTGGGACAGGTCCGCCTCCGCGAAGCGGCGGTGCATCACCCCCGCCAGCTCGCTCGTCGCCAGCACGTACGTGCCCGAGCCCTGGCGGATGTCCAGCAGCCCGTTGTGGGCCAGGGCCCGCACCGCCTCGCGGACCGTGTTGCGGGCGACGCCCAGCTGCTCGACCAGCTCGGCCTCCGTCGGGATCTTGGAGCCGACGGGCCACTCGCCCGAGGTGATCTGCGCACGCAGCTGCGCGATCACCTGGTCGGCCAGCGGCTCCCGCCGCGGCGAGGTCAGTGCCATGACGCTCCTCAATCTCCGCTCTGCTTCCCGGCATTGTCCATCATCCGCAATGCCCGCGACTAAGTCATCCCATGATTGTATGATCCTGGCATGTCTGCCTCCCGGATCGCCCGCGACACCGGCCCCAAGCCCACCCCCGACGCCGCCACCCGAACCACCACCGGATCCGCCCAGAAGCCGGAGGCCGGCCGCCCGGCCCCGTCCGCCGCGCCCAAGGCGCTCCTCCTCGCCGCCCTGCTCGTGGCCGCCTTCAACCTGCGCCCCGCCGTGGCCGGGCTCGGCCCGATGCTCGACGACGTGCGCCGGGGCCTGCACATGAACGCGGCCATGGCGGGCGTGCTCACCGCGCTGCCGAGCCTCTGCTTCGCGCTCTTCGGCCTGCTCGCGCCGCGGCTCGCCCGGCGGATCGGGCCGGCCGTCACCGTCTGCGCCGGCATGGCCGCCATCGGCCTGGGGCTCGCTGCCCGGGCGCTCGCGCCCGACAGCGCGGTGTTCCTGCTGCTGTCCGCTGTGGCGCTGGCCGGCATCGCCGTCGCCAACGTCCTCATGCCCGTGGTGGTCAAGCGCTACTTCCCGGACCGGGTCGGGCCGGTCACCGGGCTCTACTCGATGTCGCTGTCGGTGGGCACCTCCGTCGCGGCCGCCTTCGCGGTGCCGCTGACGAACGCGCTGGGCGGCAGTTGGCGCGTCGGCCTGGGCGTCTGGGCCCTGGCGGCGGCGCTGGCGGTGGTCCTGTGGCTGGCCCAACTCGCGCTGCAGCGGCGGGACTCGACCCCCCAGCCGAGCGGCTCCGCAAGCGCGCCCGGGACGCCGATCACCCGCAGCCGGACGGCCTGGCTGCTCGCCGTCTTCTTCGGCCTGCAGGCGACCGCCGCCTACGCGGCGATGGGCTGGCTGCCGCAGATCCTGCAGGACGCCGGCATCTCCGCCACCGAGTCCGGCCTGCTGCTCGCGGTCACCATGGCCGTCAGCGCGCCGCTGTCGTTCGTCATCCCGTCCCTGGCCGCGCGGCGTCCGGACCAGGGGCCGATCGTGCTGCTGCTGGCAGTCCTCGGACTGGTCTCCTACGCCGGGCTGGCCTTCGCGCCCGCCGCGGCGCCCTGGGTGTGGGCGATCCTGCTCGGCATCGCCAACTGCTCGTTCCCGCTGGTGCTGACCCTGATCGGGCTCCGGTCCCGGACCGGCGAGGGCGTGGCCCGGCTGTCCGCGTTCGCCCAGGGCGTCGGCTACCTGATCTCGGTGCCGGGGCCGATCCTGGTGGGCGTCCTCTACCAGCGGGAGCACGGCTGGTACGAACCCCTGGCCCTGCTGGCGGTGCTGATGGCCGTTCAGGCCGTGGTCGGCCGCAGGGCCGGCCGTCCAAGGAGCGTCGAGGACGAGCTGGGGCAGTAGCCGCCCTGGGCCGGGCAGGGGGGCACGGCGACCGCGCAGTGGATGGCAGACTCGTCGGCATGCCCGTACTCGAACCCAACCCCACGGACGGCCACAAGAAGCTGCTGCAGATGGCCGCCCTGATCGCCGGGGTCATGATCGTCATTTCGATCGTCGCGACCATCGCCGCCCAGATCGGCTGACCTCCTGCCGCTTCGTCCGGTTTCTGCCAAGCTGGCAGGCATGAGCGTCGACACGTCCCGCAGGATCATCGTCCTCCGGCACGCGAAGGCCGACTGGCCGAACGTGCCTGACCACGAGCGGCCGCTGGCCGACCGAGGCCGCAAGGACGCCCCCGCCGTCGGGCAGTGGCTGGCCGGCAGCGGCCTCCAGCCCGAACTGGTCCTCTGCTCCAGCGCGCAGCGCACCCGGGAGACCTGGAAGCTCGCCGCGCACGAACTGCCGCACCGCCCCCGCACCGTCTACGAGGACCGGCTCTACGAGGCCGCTCCCGGGCAGATCATCGAGGTGCTGCAGGAGGTCCCGGAGGAGGTGGCCACCGTCCTCGTCGTCGGCCACAACCCGGGCGTGCAGGGACTGACCGAGGTACTGGCCGGCGAGTTCGAGGGCGACGCCCTGGCCCGCCTGCGCGGCACCGGCTTCCCCACCGCGGCCGTGGCCGTGCTCGAGTTCCCCGGTCCGTGGAAGGCCCTGGAACCGGGCGTCGCCCGGCTCAGCACCTTCCGTACGCCGAAGGACTGACGGGGCGTCAGCCCCGGCAACCAGCGAGAGCCCGAACGCAGGAGCCCCCGTCGGCACCGACGGGGGCTCCTGCGTTCGTCGGGTCAGACGACTTCCTCGACCTCGTCGCGGGTGATGCCGAGCAGGTAGAGCACCGTGTCCAGGAAGGGCACGTTGACCGCCGTGTGCGCGGCCTCGCGGACGACGGGCTTGGCGTTGAAGGCGACGCCCAGGCCGGCGGTGTTCAGCATGTCGAGGTCGTTGGCGCCGTCGCCGATCGCGACCGTCTGCTCCAGCGGCACCCCGGCCTCCGCCGCGAAGCGGCGCAGCATCCGCGCCTTGCCGGCACGGTCCACGATCTCCCCGACGACACGGCCGGTGAACTTCCCGTCCACCACTTCAAGGGTGTTGGCCGCGGCGAAGTCCAGGCCCAGGCGCTCGACCAGATCGTCCGTCACCTGCGTGAACCCGCCGGAGACGATGGCCACCTGGTAGCCCAGCCGCTTGAGGGTGCGGATCAGCGTGCGCGCGCCCGGAGTGAGCCGGACCTCGGCGCGGACCTTCTCGACGACGCTCGCGTCCAGGCCCTCCAGCAGGGCGACCCGGGCACGCAGCGATTCGGCGAAGTCGAGCTCGCCGCGCATCGCGGCGGCGGTGACCTCTGCGACCTTCTCCTCGCAGCCGGCGTGGGCCGCGAACAGCTCGATGACCTCGTCCTGGATCAGGGTCGAGTCCACGTCCATGACCACCAGGCGCTTGGCCCGGCGCTGCAGCCCGGAGGCGACCACGGCGACGTCGACGCGCTGGGCGGCGGCCTCGGGGGCGAGGGCGGCCCGCAGTTCCTCGGTGAGGACGCCGGAGACGTTCAGCTCGACGGCGGTCACCGGGTACTTGGCCAGCCGGAAGACGCGGTCGATGTTGCCCCCGGCCTCGGTGATCCGCGCGGTGAGCGCGGCCAGGGCGGCCGCGGTGAGCGGGTTCCCGAGCACGGTCACATGCGAACGACCTTCCCCGCGGGGGCGGTTGTCGCCCGAGCCGGAGATGACCTCGGCCTGGAGCTTGCGGGCGTCGGCCCACTGGTGCACGGTGGCGCGCAGTTCGCCCTCGGCGGGCGGCGCGGTGACCAGGGCGACGAGGACGATCCGGCCGCGGATCACCACCTGCTCGAAGTCCACGACGTCGACGCCGTAGCCGGCGAGCGTCGTGAACAGTCCGGTGGTGAGACCGGGCCGGTCCTTGCCGAAGACCTTGACCAGGAGAGTGCGAGGCTCGTCTGCCCGAGCGACCTGTGCGTTCATGGTGCCCCCCACGCTACCGGGCCTGGCGGCCCGGCCCCCCACCCGTCCCGCCCCTCGGACGCCCTGCGGGAGCGCAGCGGGCGGCGCAGCCGCCAGGGGCGCGGGGATCCCCCACCCTTCGGGCGGGCGGTGCTCCCACCCTTCGGGCGCGGGTGCCCCCACTGCGAGCAACACACCACCCACGGGGGTTCGACCCCATCTGCGGGACGAACCTCCCTGGGTGGTGGGCCGGTCGCGCAGTTCCCCGCGCCCCTGGCGGCTGCGCCCCTGGCGGCTGCGCCGCCTGGGCGGACGGGCTAGCGCGGCGGCTCGGGGGGTGGGGGAGGGGCTTGGGTCGGGCCGCCGGCATAGGGGTTGTAGTCCTGGGGTGGCGGAGCCACCGGCGGGGAGGCGGGGGGTGCGTACGGGTTGGCCGTCGGCCGCGGGGGCAGGGGGGCCTGGGGCAGGCCGCCGTACGGGGCCGGAGGAGGGGGCGTGGGACCACCCACGGGTGCCGGGGCCCGCTTCGGCTCCGCGAACCTGCGGACCAGCAGCGTGCCCAGGAAGCCGAAGACCGCCCCCTCGACCAGGCCCAGCACGAAGCCCAGCCCGAGGTTCCCGCTGATGCTGACCCCGCTGCCCTTCACGCTGAAGATGCCGAACACGCCCACGTCCGCGTTGATCGACACCTCCGCCAGCGCCAGCATGAGCGGCACCGCCACGGCGAGCACCACGCCCAGCCGCAGCGCCGTGCCGCCGGCCTCCTTCGCCAGGGACTCGGGCAGCACCGGGCGCGGCGTCCGGACCGCCGCCATGACGCCGCAGGCCAGCAGGAAGAGGGCGACGGCCACCGGCAACAGCCAGACCCTGCCGTCGAGTTGGGCCAGATGGGGGACGGTGATGGACTGTCCGGAGCCGCCCTTCAGCAACTGGTTCACCGGAGCCGGCAGGAACTGCGTCAGCAGGCCCGACGCCTTGCCGGTCAGCGGCACGAACATGCCCAGTGGCAGGGCGAGGAAGACACCGTTGGGCGTGCCCAGCAGCACCCCCCCGATGGTCCGCGCGCCGCCGTTGCCGGTGAGGCCGACGACGACGCCGGCCAGCGCGCCGACCGCGATCGCGCCGGTCAGCAGCGTGACGACCGTCGAGACGGCCGGACGCACCTGCCGGGCCAGGGGCGCCCACGCGGCCGGGAGCGCGGCGCGCCGGGAGGCCAGATAGGCGACGAC
This sequence comes from Streptacidiphilus monticola, assembly GCF_042658505.1. Lineage (NCBI taxonomy): Bacteria > Bacillati > Actinomycetota > Actinomycetes > Kitasatosporales > Streptomycetaceae > Streptacidiphilus > Streptacidiphilus monticola. The sequence goes on from NZ_JBHSQJ010000031.1 coordinate 153,501, forward strand.
GAGCACGCCGACGACCCACAGCAGGCCCCATCCCAGCGTCGGGCCCAGGTCCACCTTGAAGCCCACCGTCGGCTTGGTGTTGCCGCCCACGATGCCGCCGAGGAGTCCGCCCAGGTCGCCGAGGCCGCCGAGCGGGTCGCCGCCGGACGAGCCGGAGGAGCCCGAGGAGCCGGACCCGGTCAGCGAGTCGAGCTTGACCGTCACCGTCCCGTTGCCTGCCCAGGCGACGAGGGCGATGAGCACCAGGAAGGCCACCACCGCCGACAGCGCCCGCGCCGCCAGCTCGGCGACCTCCAAACGGCCCAGCCGCCCAAGGGGTCTGACGAACAGCCGGCCCAGCACCAGCGCGCCGACGACCGTCAGACCCAGCGGCACGATGCCGATGTCCGCCTGGGCCTGGGCCGCGTCGAGGCCGAAGACCGAGACGTCACCCGTCGGGCTGACCTTTCCGCCCACCGCCATCGCGACCAGCGCCGCCGTCACTCCGCCGAGGTCGGCGTACTTGTCCAGGCCGAGCAGGTGCACGCCCAGCGCCCCCACGGCGGCCATCGCCACCACAGCCCAACTCGCGGCCAGCGCCGACCAGATGACGCCCCGCACCAAACTGCCTGCCCCCGTGGGCCGCTGGTACCCGTACACAGTCACGCGCGCCAGATTGCCACACGGCAACAGTCCTGCGTCAGCGCTCGCGCCGTGGACGCCGAAACTGGAATGATTCCCCCAGTCGTTCGGCATCCCTAAACTGCCCCTGCATCGCAGGGGTGCACCTCGGGGGACTATCACGTGGGGCAGGCAACAGTGCCGCAACTGGTACTTGAACTCAACGGACAGCGCACCACCCTGGAACCGGGCCGCAGTTACGCGGTCGGCCGCGATCCGAACTCTGACTTCAGCATCGCCGACGCCAGGGTCTCGTGGCGGCACGCCACCATCGGCTTCAACGGCTATGCCTGGGTGTTCCAGGACCTCGGCAGCACCAACGGCTCCTTCGCGAACGGGCAGCGGCTCACCCAGATCCAGCTGGGCGAGGGTGCTGTGGTCGTACTGGGCAACGCCGAGAACGGGCCGCGGCTGAGCTTCGCCGGGGTCCCTGCGGCCACCCCGGCGGGCGGTGACGGGGGCTGGTACGACGTGCAGACCAGCCGCTTCGAGCCGAACGCGGGCTACGCCCAGCCGCAGCAGCAGACGCCGCAGCCCCAGCAGCAGTGGGGCGGCCCGCAGGCAGGCCAGGGCGGCCAGGGGGGCATCCCGCAGCAGCAGGGCGCCGCGTCCTGGGGCGGCCAGGCCGCGCCCGAGCCGGTCTACGGCTCGCGCAACCCCACGATGGTGCGCAACCTGACGGCGGGTCTGAAGACGCTGCGCATCGGCCGCGGCCTCGACAACGAGCTCGTCGTCTCCGACCTCTCGGTCTCCCGCCACCACGCCGAACTGCGCCAACTCGCCGACGGCCGCTACGAGATCGTCGACCTCGAGAGCCACAACGGCACGTACGTCAACGGTCAGCCGATCCAGCGTGTCGTCCTCGGCGCCCAGGACATCGTCGGCATCGGCCACTCGACCTTCCGCCTGGTGGGCGACCGGCTCGAGGAGTTCGTCGACACCGGTGAGGTCTCCTTCTCCGCCCGGCACCTGACCGTCGAGGTCGAGCACAAGGGCGCGAAGAAGATCCTGCTCAACGACGTCTCCTTCGGCGTCCCGGAGAAGTCGCTGATCGCCGTCATCGGCCCGTCCGGCTCCGGCAAGTCGACGCTGCTGCGCGCGCTGACCGGCTACCGCCCGGCCGACCGCGGCGACGTCCTCTACGACGGCCGCAACCTCTACAAGCAGTTCGCCGAACTGCGCCAGCGCATCGGTCTGGTGCCGCAGGACGACATCCTGCACTCGCAGCTGACGGTCCGTACGGCGCTCAAGTACGCCGCCGAGCTGCGCTTCCCGGGCGACACCGAGGCCGCCGAGCGTGAGCGCCGGGTGGACGAGGTGCTGACCGAGCTGCACCTGGAGAAGCGCGCCGAGAACAAGATCACCGCTCTCTCCGGCGGTCAGCGCAAGCGCGTCTCGGTCGCCCTGGAGCTGCTGACCAAGCCGTCGCTGATCTTCCTGGACGAGCCGACCTCCGGCCTCGACCCGGGCATGGACCGCGACGTCATGAAGATGCTGCGCGACCTCGCCGACGAGGGCCGCACGGTGCTCGTGGTCACCCACTCCGTGGCCGAACTCGCCCTCTGCGACCGGCTCCTGGTGATGGCTCCCGGTGGCTCCGTGGCCTACTTCGGCCCGCCCAAGGAGGCCCTGCACTTCTTCGGCTACGAGACCTGGGCCGACGTCTTCCAGGCCTTCGAGAACTACCCGGACCACGACTGGGCCGGCCGCTTCCGCGGCAGCGTGCACTACCAGATGTACTCCGCCGACGTGGAGGCCGTGCAGCCGCAGTCCGCGCCGGTGCAGGTGCAGGCGGTCCAGCCGCCGAAGCAGCAGAGCTGGGGCTCGCAGCTGTCGACGCTGATCCGCCGCTATCTCTCCGTCATCGCCTCCGACCGCGGCTACGTCGGCCTGCTGGTCGCGCTGCCGTTGATCATGGGCGTGCTGTCGATGGCCATCCCGGCCAAGTACGGCCTGGGCCCGGCCCAGCCGGCCGGCCCCGGACAGCCCGCGATCAACTCGGACGCCGCCACGGTGCTGCTGGTCCTGGCGGTCAGCGCCTGCCTCACCGGCGCGGCCAACGCCGTCCGTGAGCTGATCAAGGAGCGCGTCATCTACGAACGCGAACGGGCGGTCGGCCTGTCGCGTTCGGCCTACGTGATGTCCAAGGTCATCGTGCTGGGCGCGATCACGGCGGTGCAGTCGATCCTGGTGGCCGCGATCGGCCTGCTGCCGCGCAAGCTGCCCAGCTCCGGGCTGCTGATCAGCGGCACGCCGCTGCCCGAACTGGTGCTCGTGGTCATGCTGTTGGGCATCACCTCGATGATGCTGGGCCTGGTCGTCTCCGCCGTGGTGAAGACCGCCGAGAAGACCATGCCGCTGCTGGTGCTCATCGCGATCATCCAGGTGGTCTTCTGCGGCTCGCTCTTCCCGCTCTTCGGCACCCCCGGTCTGGAGCAGGTCGCCTGGCTGGCCCCGTCCCGCTGGGCCGTCGCCGCCGAGGCCGCGACCGTCAACCTGCCCGCCATCATGGGCCCGCCGCAGGGCAAGACCGAGACCGACCCGCTGTGGAAGCACACCATCGGCCAGTGGGGCATCGACGTCGGCGCGCTGGTCCTGCTCGGCGTCCTGTGCGCCGTCCTCGTCGTCCGGCTGCTGCGCCGCCACGAGCCCGAGGTCATGCGCAAGCGCTGAGCCGCCCCTGCCCCTGACGGTCCGTCACCCGTGTGCCCCGCGCCCTTCCCGGCGCGGGGCACACGTCCTTTCACAACAGTTCGATTGCGGCCCCCGCGCCCGGCGTTTCGGCCTCCCATCATGTGCCTGACCGCTCATCCGTTGCACCGCCGCTCGGATCGGAGTTCCTGGGCCATGGCACACATCGACGGGTTCACCTACGGCCTCGTCAACCCGCTGCTCGCGTACTTCGCCGCCTGCCTCGGCGCGGCTCTGGGCCTGCGCTGCACCGTCCGCGCGCTCGACCTGCCGGCGCGTCGGCGGCGCGGCTGGCTGCTGCTCGCCTCGGCGGCGATCGGCTGCGGCATCTGGACCATGCACTTCATCGCGATGCTGGGCTTCACGGTGACGAACGCGACGATCGTCTACGACGTGCCGCGGACGCTGGCGAGCCTCGGGGTCGCCGTCGTCGTCGTAGGCGTGGGCATCTTCTGGGTCGGCCACCGGCCGCGCGGCACGGCCAGCCTGCTGATCGGCGGTGGCTTCACCGGCCTCGGGGTGGCGGCGATGCACTACCTCGGCATGAGCGCCATGCAGGTCGCGGGCACCGTCTCCTACAACCCGCTGCTCGTGGCCGCCTCGGTGGCCATCGCGGTGGTGGCGGCGACAGCCGCGCTCTGGATGACCCTGAACGTGCGGGGCTTCGCAGCCAGCCTCGGCGCCGCGCTGATCGCGGGGATCGCCGTGGTCGCCATGCACTACACCGCGATGACTGCGGTGCGGGTGTCCCTCTACCTGGACCCGGTGATCCCGAGCGGTATGCCGGCCTCGGAGTTCATCCTGCCGGTGGCCGTGGGGATCCTGGTGTTCCTGACGGTGGGCGGGATGGTGATCCTGATGTCCCCTCAGCCCACGACCCGCGCCGAGCGCGGTGCGGGCGGCCCGCAGCCGGAGACCATCCACATCGACCTCTTCGGCGGACGCTAGCTCCCTCCGGGGGCGCGAGGATCCCCCACCCTCCCCCACCCTTCGGCCGGGGGTGCCCCCACGGCGGGAGGTGCCCCCGGCGCGAGCAACCCACCCCCCCCGGGAGGTTCGTCCCGCACATGGGGCCGGATCTCCCAGGGGGTGGGTCGCTCGCGCAGTTCCTCTCCCCCAGCCTTCGGCCCGGGGACCCCAGCGCCGCCAGGGGGTATCAGCGCCGGAGCACCAGGTGCAGGTCGCCGAACTCGTGCCAGAGGTAGCGGGCGCGCAGCGCCTCCGCGTAGCTGCGGGCCAACAGGTCCCGACCGGCGATCGCCTCCAGCATCAACAGGTGGGATGCCCGGGGCTCGTGAAGTCCCGTCAGCAGGCCGTCCACCGCCCGCACGCCCCGCTCGGGCGTGACCACCAGCTCGGTCCAGCCGCGGGCCGCCCGCACCGCCCCGTCGGGGCCCGCCGCCGACTCCAGCGCGCGGACCGCCGTCGTCCCCACCGCGACGACCCGTCCGCCCGCGCGACGGGCCTCCGTCACCACCCGGGCCGTCGTCGCCGGGACGTCGAACCACTCGGCGTACGGGGGCTCGTGGGATTCCACCGAGGCGACGCCGGTGTGCAGGGTGATGGGCACCACCAGCACCCCCGCCGACACCAGCTGCGTCACCAGCTCGGGCGTGAACGGCCGCGCCGCGCTCGGCATCTCCGCCGAGCCGGCGTCCGCGGTTCCGCGCACCTCGGCCAGCGCGTCCGCGAAGACCGTCTGATACGCCGTCAACGGGCGGTCCGCGTCCGTGTAGCGGTAGCGGATGGGCCGGCCGAACCGGCGCAAGTACGCCACCGGGTCCTCGGCGCCCAGCACCGCCCGCCACAGCCGCCGTCCGTCGGCCGCCGCCGTGCGCAGGGCCAGCAGGGCGCCGCCTGCCAGCCGGACCGTCACCGGGCCCGTCGCCGTCCGCTGCTTGGTGGAGCCCCGCCCGTCCGGGGACCGCAGTTCGACCACCCACTCGTCCGCCGTGCGGCGGGTCGAGAAGTGCACGACCACCCGCTCGCCGGATTCGACCACCATGCCGTCGACCGCGGCCGGGAGCGTCGCGCTCGTGTTCACCACGAGCACGTCGCCGGGCGCCAACAGCCGTGGCAGTTCGGCGAAGCGATGGTGCGTCACCCCGGCATCCGCCCCGGTCCCCGCGTCCCCGCGGGCGACCAGCAGCCGCACGTCGTCGCGCCCCGAGCCGCCGCGCTCCTCCACCGGGGCGGAGGCCTCCAGGTCCTCCGGCAGCTCGAAGTCCTCCGCGAAGGCGTCCGGCTGCGCCCGGTGCCCGGCCCGGTCGCCGCGCTTGCCGCCGCCCCTCCCGACGACCTCGACCACGCGCATCACTTCAGCACCTCTCCCACTTCGTAGCGTCCGCTCTCCGGCCGATCCGCCAGCAGCCGCAGCACCGCGGGAACCGCCCGCTCCTCCGGCCCCGGCGCCGCGGCGGCCTCCTCGGCGTCCGCCGCGGTCAGCATCTCCGTGCGCATCGACCCCGGGTCGAGGGCCCACACCCGCAGCCCCGGCTCCTCGACGCCCAGCACCGCCGACCACAGGTCCACGGCCGCCTTGGACGAGCCGTACGCTCCCCACGTGGGGTACGGCTCGGCCGCGGCCTCGGAGGAGATGTTCAGCACCGCCCCGCCCGAGGCGCGCAGCAGCGGTAGCGCCTCCTGGACCAGGCCGAGCGAGGCCACGGCGTTGACCTCGAAAGCCCGCCGCAGTCCGTCCAGGTCCGCCTCAGCGAGCGGCACCAGGGGCTCCACGCCGAGCGTCCCGGCGTTGTTCACGAGCAGGTCGATGCCTCCCAACCCCGCTGCCGCCGCCACGAGTTCGCGCCGGTGCCCGGCATCCGTCACGTCGCCGGGGACGGCCGTGCCGCCCACCTCCGCCGCCACCTCGGCCAGCGCCCGCCGGTCCCGCGCGTCCAGCACCAGCGACCAGCCCTCCGCCGCGAGCGCCCGGGCCAGTGCCCGGCCCAGCCCTCGCGAGGCCCCCGTCACCACTGCCACTCCCGCACCCATCGCCGGCTCCCTCCACCTCACGGTCCTGCTGACCCTCCCGACGCTAGGTTCGCGGCGGTCCGACCCGCCTCGGCCGCCCGCCGCCGTGGCCCCGGGACCTTGGACCTACGCCCGGTCCTACGCCGGATGTCCGATGCCTTGTGGATCACCGGGCGGTACCGTGACCGCATGACCGGCGACGAGCACCGCGAACCCCCTGCCGCCCCGGCCTGCGACCCGTGCCTCGGCGGCATCGAGGCGGTGAGCAGCGCCGTGCTGGCCATGAGCCGTCACCTCGAGGTGCGCGAGGTGCTGCAGCGGATCGTCTCCTCGGCCCGCGCGCTCGTCGGAGCCGAGTACGCCGCCCTCGGCGTGCCCGACGACCACGGCGGCTTCGCCCAGTTCGTCGTCGACGGCGTGAGCGAGGCGCAGTGGCGGGCCATCGGCCCGCTGCCCCGTCAACACGGCATCCTGGCGGCGATGCTGCACAGCCGGACCGCGACCCGGCTCGGCGACGTGCGCACGGACCCCCGCTTCGGCGGCTGGCCGTCCGCGCACCCCGAGCTGCACGCCTTCCTCGGGGTCCCGATCCAGGACGAGGACGAGATCCTCGGCGCGCTCTTCCTGGCGAACAAGCAGGACGGGAGCCCGTTCAGTGCGCACGACGAGGAACTGCTGCGGATCCTCGCCCAGCACGCCGCGCTGGCGCTGATCAACGCCCGCCTCTACGAGCGCAGCCGCGAGCTGACCCTGGTCGGCGAACGCGCCCGGATCGCCCACGAGTTGCACGACGCCGTCTCGCAGAAGCTGTTCTCCCTCCGGCTGACCGCCCAGGCCGCCGCCGCGCTGGTCGAGCGCGACCCGGCGCGGGCCCGCCGCGAACTGGCCGAGGTGTCCCGGCTCGCGGCCGAGGCGGCCGACGAACTCCGCAGCGTGGTGGTCGAGTTGCGGCCCGCCGCGCTGGACGAGGACGGCCTGCTGCCGACCCTCGCCTCCCAGGTGGACGTCCTCGACCGGGCGCACAAGGCATCCGTCAGCTTCGCCCACGACCGCATCGGCACCCTGCCGGGCGGCCAGGAGGAGGCGGTGCTGCGGGTCGCCCAGGAGGCGCTGCACAACGCCCTGCGTCACTCCGGCGCGAGCACGGTGGCGGTCGAGCTGCGCCGCGCGGGGGAGCGCGGCGCCAGGCTGCGCGTCGTGGACGACGGCCGCGGCTTCGTCCCCGAGGAGGTCCGCCGGGCCGGACGCCACCTCGGCCTGGTGTCCATGCGGGACCGGGCCGCCTCGGTCGGCGGCGCCCTGCGCATCGAGTCGTCCCCGGGCAAGGGGACCGTCGTGGAACTGGAGGTGCCCGGTGGCTGAGCGGTCGTCAGCAACCATCCGCGTGCTGCTCGTCGACGACCACCAGGTGGTCCGCCGGGGCCTGCGCACCTTCCTGGAGGTCCAGCCCGACATCGAGGTCGTGGGCGAGGCCGCGGACGGCGCGGAGGGCGTCGCGGCAGCCGAGGAGCTGAAGCCGGACGTCGTGCTGATGGACGTCAAGATGCCCGGCACCGACGGGATCGAGGCCCTCCAACTGCTCAAGGAGAAGGGCAATCCGGCCAAGGTGCTGGTGGTCACCAGCTTCACCGAGCACCGCACCCTCGTCCCCGCGCTGCGGGCGGGTGCCGCCGGCTACGTCTACAAGGACGTCGACCCGGACGCCCTGGCCGGCGCGATCCGCTCGGTGCACGCCGGACACGTGCTGCTGCAGCCGGAGCTGGCGGGCGCGCTGCTCTCCGAGGACCTCTCCGGTCGCGCCCCGCAGGGCCGCGGCGGGGCGCTGACCGACCGCGAGCAGGAGGTCCTGGGCCTGATCGCGGACGGCCGCTCCAACCGTGAGATCGCGCGCAGCCTGCACCTCTCGGAGAAGACCGTGAAGACGCACGTCTCCAACATCCTGATGAAGCTCGACCTGGCCGACCGCACCCAAGCCGCCCTCTGGGCCGTCCGCAACGGCCTCACCGGCTGACCCAGCCACGGGCTGATCATTCCCCGCCCCGGGGCCGCGCCTGCCGCCACGGCGGCCGACCGGGCCGCGGCCCGCGCCCTTGGTTGAAACGGGCCCTGCGCCGCGCGCCCGCGGAGTCAGTGGGGTGGGACCACCGCGAGCGCTGCCGAGGGCACGAACCCTCCCGCCCCCCGGGGCTACCGCGGGGCCTCGTCCACGAGGGCGTTGTACGCGGCCACCTGGGCGCGGCGCGCGCTGCGCGCCAGCGGCCGCAGGGCGCCGCTGCGGGCGGCCATCTCGCCGGCGCTGACCGCCGCCCCCTCGCTCATCGCGGCGATCTCCAGGAGCGCGGCCACCCGCCGTGCCGAGTCCAGGACCTTCACCACCCGGGGCGGATAGCCGGGCGCGAGCACGGTCCCCTCCTCCCCGCGCCGGAACCGCCGCAGCGCGTCCTGCACCGCAGGACCCGCGCCCGCGACGTCCAACCGCAGCAGCAGGTCCGTCGCCTCGCGCATGCCCTGCGCCAACTCCCGTTCCGCGTCCCGCAATGCGGGGACATCGGCGGGTACGCCCGGATTCACCGGGAGCGCGTGCCAGGTCACCGCCGTCAGGCCGTCGTCCCCTTCGCCGTCCGGTGATCCGTGCCACACCACTTCGGGGACGAGTCCCCAGGGCACGCCCACCGCGAGCACCGCCTCGCCCGCCTCCATCGCGCGGGCGTTGAACTCCGGCGGGCCGGTCAGTCCCAGCGGGTGCCCGGGCTCGGGCAGCGCCAGCCGCAGGCCTGTCGCGCCCAGGCCTCGCAACTCGCCCAGCGCGAGCGTCAGTCCGGGGGTGCCGCCGCCCGGCAGCCCCACCACCTGGTGCGCGGCGTCGTCCCCGCGCACGGCCTCCGCGAGGTGGTCCGGAGAGGTCAGCCCGGCGAACCAGGCGTTGCCCCAGGCGACCAGACGGGCCGAACGCAGCTCCTCTTCTTCGGTCATGGCAGCCAGCCTACGGAGCGTCCGGACAGTCTCGTGGCGTAGGTTTTCCCCTGCCGAAGGGAAAACTCTGTACTTGGGGAAGGCGTACGCAATGAGCGACGTTCTCGAGCTGGTGGACGTGTCCGTGATCCGGGACGGCCGCCCGCTGCTGGAACAGGTGTCCTGGGCCGTCGCCGAGGGCGAGCGGTGGGTGATCGTCGGACCGAACGGCGCCGGCAAGACCACTCTGCTCCAGGTCGCCTCCAGCTACCTCTTCCCGAGCCAGGGCACCGCCGCCATCCTCGGCGAGAAGCTCGGCAGCGTGGACGTCTTCGAGCTGCGCCCCCGCATCGGCACCGCCGGCGCGGCCATGCTCGACCGCCTGCCCAAGCGCCAGACCGTGCTGGACACCGTGCTCACCGCCGCCTACGGCATGACCGCCCACTGGCGCGAGCAGTACGACCAGACCGACGAGTCCCGCGCCCGGCTCCTGCTCGATCTGCTGGGCATGGCCGAGTTCACCGACCGCAAGTTCGGCACCCTCTCCGAGGGCGAGCGCAAGCGCACGCTGATCGCCCGCGCCCTGATGACCGACCCGGAGCTGCTGCTGCTCGACGAGCCGGCCGCCGGCCTGGACCTCGGCGGCCGCGAGGACCTGGTCCGCCGTCTCGGTGCGCTGGCGCAGGACCCGAACGCCCCGGCGATGGTGATGGTCACCCACCACGTCGAGGAGATCCCGCCGGGCTTCAGCCACATCCTGATGATCCGTCAGGGCCGGGTGCTGGCCGCCGGTCCGATTCAGGAGACCCTCACGCCGCGCAACCTGTCCCACTGCTTCGGCCTGCCGCTCACCCTCGACCACCAGGACGGACGCTGGTCGGCGCGCGGCCTTCCGCTCGGCTGACCCGCAGCCGTCAGCTCCCGCAGGGGCGCACGCGAGCCGTCGCGCGCGCCCCTGCGCGGTGCATGGCAAAGCCCCTGCCAGGAAAGGCATCTGACGCCTAGACTGATCCCGTGGACGATTGGATCTGGTGGCTCCTGGGCGCTGCCCTCCTCTGCATACCGCTGGTCGTCACGGCCATGCCCGAGTTCGCCATGTTCGCCCTCGGCGCGGCGGCCGCCGCGCTCTCCGCGGGGCTGGGGCTGAGCGTCCCGCTGCAGATCGTCGTGTTCCTCGCGGTCAGCGTCGCCCTCCTCGTCTTCGTCCGGCCCATCGCCGTCCGGCACCTCACCAAGCCGGCCCCCGGTTCCCGCACCGGTGTCGACGCCCTGCCCGGGCAGACCGCCCTGGTCCTGGAGGCCGTGGACGAGCACGGCGGGCGCATCAAGCTGCGCGGCGAGGTCTGGTCCGCCCGCGCCCTCGCCGCCGGGGCCCGCTTCGAGCCCGGCGAGCAGGTCAGCGTCGCGTCCATCGACGGGGCCACCGCCCTGGTCCTCTGACCTTCCCGACCCTCCGAGTGTCCGTCAAGCGTCCACAGCGTCAAGGGAGTTGTCCCCGTTGCAACCCGTGATCATCGTCCTGATCGTCCTGGTGGTGGTGGCCTTCATCGCCCTCGTCAAGACGATCCAGGTCATCCCGCAGGCGCAGGCGGCGATCGTGGAGCGCTTCGGCCGCTACACCCGCACCCTCAACGCCGGGCTGAACATCGTCGTCCCCTTCATCGACACCGTGCGCAACCGGCTCGACCTGCGCGAGCAGGTGCAGCCCTTCCCGCCGCAGCCGGTGATCACCCAGGACAACCTGGTCGTGAACATCGACACGGTCATCTACTTCCAGGTCACCGACCCGCGCGCGGCCACCTACGAGGTGCAGAGCTACCTGCAGGCCATCGAGCAGCTGACCATCACCACGCTGCGCAACATCATCGGCTCCATGGACCTGGAGTCCACCCTCACCTCCCGCGAGACCATCAACGCCGGCCTGCGCGGCGTGCTGGACGAGGCGACCGGCAAGTGGGGCATCCGCGTCAACCGCGTCGAGCTCAAGGCCATCGAGCCGCCGACCTCCATCCAGGACTCGATGGAGAAGCAGATGCGCGCCGACCGCGACAAGCGCGCCGCGATCCTCACCGCCGAGGGCCAGCGCCAGGCGGCCATCCTCTCCGCCGAGGGCCAGAAGCAGGCCGAGGTGCTCAAGGCCGAGGGTGAGGCACAGGCCGCCGTCCTCCGCGCCGACGGCCAGGCGGCCGCCATCCGCACGGTCTTCGAGGCCATCCACGCCGGTGACGCCGACCAGAAACTGCTCGCCTACAAGTACCTGGAGACGCTGCCCGAGCTGGCCAAGGGCGACGCCAACAAGCTCTGGATCATCCCCAGCGAGGTCGGCGACGCCCTCAAGGGCCTGGGCGGCGCGTTCACCAACCTGACCGGCGCCAACGGCTCCGCTGCCGTCCCGCCGCAGGCCACCGGCCCGGCGGACGGCCCCACGCCGCTGGACAAGCGGACCGAGCGTCCACAGATCGACCCGGAGTGACCTGACCCCGTCCCCTCCTGCCATGATCGGCTCGAACGACGAGAAGCCCGGTCGAACAGGAGGGGACGCGCATGTCACCGTGGGAGGCAGTTGGCGTCCTCGCCGCCGGCGTCGGCGCCGGGACCATCAACACCGTGGTCGGCTCGGGCACCCTGATCACGTTCCCGGTGCTGCTCTCCGTCGGCCTGCCCCCGGTCAGCGCCAACGTCTCCAACACCATCGGCCTGGTGCCCGGCTCGATCAGCGGAGCCATCGGCTACCGGGCCGAACTCCGGGGCCAGCGCGACCGGTTGCTGCGGCTGGGCAGCGCGTCCCTGCTCGGCGGCCTGCTCGGTGCGGTCCTGCTGCTGGTGCTCCCGGCGGACGCGTTCAAGGCCATCGTCCCCGTGCTGATCGGTCTCGCCCTGGTCCTGGTCGTGCTGCAGCCCCGCCTCGCCCGCTGGGTGGCCGACCGCCGCCAGGGCGACCCGCACCCGCACGGCGGACTCCCGCTGCTGCTGGGCGTGTTCGGGGCCGGCGTCTACGGCGGGTACTTCGGCGCGGCCCAGGGCGTGCTGCTGCTCGGCCTGATGGGGCTGCTGCTCGCCGACACGCTGCAGCGGATGAACGCCGTGAAGAACGTGCTCGCACTGATCGTCAACGCCGTCTCGGGGCTCTTCTTCGCCTTCGCCGCCCCCGTCGACTGGACCGCCGCGCTGCTCGTCGCGGGCGGCTCCGTCATCGGCGGCCAGATCGGCGCCCGGGTCGGGCGCCGACTGCCCCCCGTCGCCCTGCGCGCCGTCATCGTGGCCGTCGGCTGTGTCGCCATCGCGCGGCTGCTGCTGTGAGATGCTGTCGGACGCATCGAGCAGGCGGAAGCGGGACCACCCATGGATCGAGACGCGCACGGCGTCGAGCCCGACCACTCGGGCCAGTACTGGCAGGAGCAGCCGCAGCAGGATCCCTACGCCGGTTACTACCAGCAGCCCTACGGCTACGAGTACGCCGACCCGCAGCAGCCCCAGCAGTACTACGACCCTTACGCCGCAGCACAGCAGACGGTCTATCAGGACTACCAGCAGCCCGCCGAGTACACCGCCTACCCGGCCGGGTACGCGGAGCCGCAGCAGCCGCAGCAGTACTACGACCCCGGCCAGTACTGGACCTCTGAGCAGCAGCAGGCCGCCGCCCAGCAGACGCAGGCCTGGTACGACCCCTACACCGGCGGGACCGAGGGATACGCCGCGGAGCAGCAGTTCCCGCTCCAGGCCGAGGCCCCGGCGGCGGAGCAGTTCACCGCCGACACGCCGACAGCGCAGCCCGCCCCCGCGTCGCAGCCCGAGCCCGAGCCGGAAGCCGCCCCGGACCAGCAGCCGGCCCGGGAAGCGGCTGCTGACGCCCCGTCTGGCCTCGGCCGCCGCCTCCTCGACGCCGCCACCGGGCGCGCCCCCGGCACCGACCGGCGCACCTTCCTGCTGCGCGCCGGCGTCGGCGCCACCGCCCTCATCGTCCTGGCCGGCGTCGGGATCACGGTGGCGGGCAACGGCGCCGACACGCCCAGCAGCGCCGCGGCCGCCGGTCGTCACAGCACCACCGACGTCGGCACCAGCCACACCCGCACCTGGGCCGCGCCCGCCGACACCGTCGGCTCCGGCGGCAACGACGGGCTCCTCGGCGCGTGGCTGCTCGACTCCGCCGTCGTCCGCGGCGACGCCAGCGGCGTGACTGCATACGCGCTCGCCGACGGGCACAAGCTGTGGAGTGTGGCGGCGCCCGGGTCCGGAGCCGTCCCCTGCGCCATGTCCGCGACGGCCAACGCCGACGGCGTCGGCGCCGTCCTGTTCCAGCCCAAGCCCGGCACCGGCCAGGCCTGCACCCAGCTGGTGGCCGTGGACACGGCCACCGGCAAGGCGAAGTGGACCAAGAGCATCTCCGGCGCCACCAAGAACTACGGCGGCCAGGTCATGGTCGACGACACCCGCGTCGTCGCCGTCGGCGACTCCGCCGCGTACGGCTACGACGCCGCCACCGGCAAGCAGAGCTGGAGCTACACGGGCCCCGGCAAGTACTGCGCCCTTTCCGGCAACGGCACCGGCACCACCGTGCTGCTGCAGAGCACCTGCGCCGACACCAGCCCGAAGCAGCAGGCCATCACCCTGGACGCGGCCAGCGGCAAGCTCCGCTGGTGGCGCGGCCTGCCGCAGAACGCCGCCTCGTACACGGTGCTCTCGGCCACCCCGCCCGTCGTCGCGGTCCACATGAGCGACCCGGCCAAGGACACGCTGATGTCCTTCACCGACAAGGGCGACGTCCAGAGCACCGTCCCGGTCGCGCAGACCGGCGGCCGCCTGGACTCCACCCACGGCACCTTCGATCCGGCCCCCGCCCTGTTCTTCCAGGGCACCACGCTGGTCGCCGCCGTCGAGCCGTCGACCTCTGCGGCCGGCACCGCGGGGGCCACCGCGTTCGTCGCCCTGAACCTGACGAACGGTCAGCAGCTGTGGCGCACCGCCGTCCAGGAGAAAGGCCAGTCCGTCCCCGTCGCGGTCGACGACACCGCGGCCGTGGTGGCGACGGAGGAGCGCCTGGGTCAGCCCGCCCGGCTGAGCCGGCTCGACCTGACCACCGGCAAGGAGACCGTGGGCGGCCAGTTCCCGCAGAACACCGGCTCCCTGCTCGGCTCCGGCAGGCTCCTCCTCCGCGACCGCGTCGTCGTCGCCCTCCCCGAGTACACGACGAGCTACCACACCGCTGCGACCCTGTGGACGGGGCAGTAGGCCGGGCTGCCGACGGGACGTACCGGCGGCGGAGCTCAGGCCACCGCCGGCCAGCCCTCGATGCCCAGCGCCGCCAGCAGCGACGCCTGCGGCGTCGGCTCGAACGGCTTCCGCAGCAGGACCATGCCGGCCTGCTCCGGAGTCCGGTCAGCCTTCCGGTGGTTGTCGGCCGCGCACGCAGCCACGGTGTTCAGCCAGGTGTCCCCGCCCCCGCGGGACCGCGGCACGACGTGGTCCACGGTCGTGGCCCGGCGTCCGCAGTACGCGCAGCGGAACCCGTCCCGCACCAGCACGCCCCGCCGCGACCACGCGGCCCGTTGTCGGAACGGCACTTTGACGTACCGTCTGAGCCGCACCACCCGGGGCGCCGGCAGCTCCAGCGTCCCGCCGCGCACCACTCGCAGCGGATGGGCCTCCTCGACCACCGCCTTGTCCTGCAGCACCAGCACCACCGCGCGCTGCTGCGTCACCGCAGCCAGCGGCTCGTAGCTCGCATTGAGCACCAGCGTGTTGCGCATCCCGGCCACCCCTCGGCACGACTCGGCCCGCCCCCGGTGGGCGAGGTGCCCCCACTTTGCGGGCGGGCCGGGTGCCGCAACAACGCAATTTCGCTGAGCTGCGGGTTAACGCTCCTCGTACTCCGCGATCAGCTGGGCCCGGGCCAGCGTGTGGAAGCGCAGGTTGAAACCGACCACGGCGGGCGTCGCGTCGGCGTCCGGGCCGAGTTTCTCCTGGTCCACCGCGTACACCGTGAACACGTACCGGTGCGGGCCGTCCCCGGGCGGCGGGGCCGCGCCGCCGAAGTCGCGGGTGCCGTAGTCGTTGCGCACCTGCACCGCTCCGGCGGGCAGGCCCTTGAAGTCCCCGGTGCCCGCGCCCGTGGGCAGTTCGGTCACGTCGGCGGGAATGTCGAACACGGACCAGTGCCAGAAGCCGCTGCCGGTCGGCGCGTCCGGGTCGTAGCAGGTCACCGCGAAGCTCTTGGTGCCCTCCGGGAACCCGGACCAGCTCAGCTGCGGGGAGGTGTTCCCCTTGGCATAGACGTGGGCGTCCGGCAGCGTGCCGCCGTCCTCGAGATCCGTGCTGGCCACCTCGAACGAGGGGACCGGCGGGTGGAAGTCGTGGGGGAGCGGTCGGCGCTTCTGTTCCGACATGTCGTCAACCTCCTTCTCTCTCATGGCCGATCGCGACGGGACCGACCGGCCACGGCGAGCCTATGCCGTCCGCACCGTCCCGTCGCACGGCATGCCGGTCGGACCCCGGTGCGAGAATCCCGAGGTGACTGCTGTGCCGACCGGTGACCTCCTGCCCCGCGCGTTCTTCGCCCGCCCCGCCCACCTCGTGGCCCCGGAGCTGCTCGGCCGCATCCTCGTCCGCGAGGAGCCGGACCAGCGCATCCTGCTGCGGATCACCGAGGTCGAGGCCTACGAGGGCACCGACGATCCGGCCTCCCACGGCTGGCGCGGCCCGACCCCCCGTAACGAGGTGATGTTCGGCCCCGCCGGGCACCTGTACGTGTACTGGATCTACGGCATGCACCACGCCGCCAACCTGGTCTGCGGCCCGGTCGGCCGCTCCCACGCCGTGCTCCTGCGCGCCGGCGAGGTGGTGGACGGCCACGCCCACGCCACGCTGCGCCGGGCCACCGCCAAGAAGCCCGCCGAACTGGCGAAGGGCCCCGGCCGACTGGCCTCGGCCCTCGCCTTCGACCGGGGCCTCAACGGCGTCGACATCTGCGACCCGGCCGCACCGGTCCGGGTCCACGCCGGTGTCCCCGCACCCGGCGACCTGATCCGCTGCGGACCCCGGACCGGCGTCTCCCGTGCTCACGAAACCCCCTGGCGCTTCTGGATCGACGGCGACCCCACCGTCAGCCCCTACCGCCGCCACGTCGCCAAAAAACGGTCGACTCCCGCCCCGCGCTAGAGTTCCCATGTCCCTAGGCCGACACCACTCCTCATTCACGAAAGCGGGAACCGGACCGTGACCGACATCGTCGACGAACTCAAGTGGCGCGGGCTCATCGCCCTCTCCACCGACGAGGACGCCCTGCGCAAGGCATTCGCGGACGGCCCGGTCACCTTCTATTGCGGCTTCGACCCGACGGCCCCCAGCCTGCACATGGGCAACCTGGTGCAGCTGCTGACCATGCGCCGGATCCAGGAGGCGGGCAACTTCCCGCTCCCCCTGGTCGGCGGCGCCACCGGCCTGATCGGCGATCCCCGCCCCACTTCCGAGCGCACGCTGAACGACCCCGAGGTCGTCGCGGAATGGGTGCAGAAGCTGCGCCGCCAGGTGGAGAAGTTCCTCGACTTCGAGGGCCCCTACGCGGCCCGTGTCGTCAACAACCTGGACTGGACCTCGGGCCTCTCGGCCATCAGCCTGCTGCGCGACGTGGGCAAGCACTTCCGGGTCAACAACATGATCGCCAAAGAGGCCGTGGCACGCCGCCTCAACTCCGAGGCCGGCATCAGCTACACCGAGTTCAGCTACCAGGTCCTCCAGGGCATGGACTACCTGGAGCTGTTCCGCCGCTACCACTGCACCCTGCAGACCGGCGGCAGCGACCAGTGGGGCAACCTCACGGCCGGCACGGACCTGATCCGCAAGGCCGAGGGCCAGTCCGTGCACGCGCTGGGCACCCCGCTGATCGTCAAGGCCGACGGCACCAAGTTCGGCAAGACCGAGACCGGCACGGTCTGGCTCGACGCCGAGCTGACCAGCCCCTACGCCTTCTACCAGTTCTGGCTCAACGCGGACGACCGCGATGTGCCGAACTTCCTGCGCATCTTCAGCTTCAAGTCGCGCGAGGAGATCGAGGAGCTGGAGCGGCTCACCGTCGAGGAGCCCTTCAAGCGCGCCGGCCAGCGCGCGCTCGCCGAGGAACTGACCGCCCTCGTCCACGGCCAGGAGCAGCTCGACCGCGTGGTCGCCGCCTCCAAGGCCCTCTTCGGCCAGGGCGACCTGGGCGGCCTCGACGAGCAGACCCTCGCCGCGGCTGTGGCCGAACTGCCGTACGCGAAGGTCGACCAACTGGGTGAACTTGTCGACCTTTTCGTCGCCTCCGGCCTCTCGGCCAGCCGTTCGGCCGCCCGCCGAACGGTCAACGAGGGCGGCGCCTACGTGAACAACGAGAAGGTCTCCGACGAGGCGGCGGTGGTCACCGCCAGTGACCTCCTCCACGGCCGCTGGCTCCTCCTGCGCCGCGGCAAGCGCAACCTCGCGGCCATCGAGCTCGTCGCCAACTGACCTGCCGGACAAGTCGGTTGACAGGACAGGCGAGAACTTCCGAAGTTCTCGCCTGTCCTGTTTGACTCCCCGGAGAGCAGCGTCTAACGTTGGTCGAGTCGCCTGGTTCGGGCGGGTGTGTCGTACGGGTCATCGATCCGCCGCACCGGCCCCCACCGACCAACCCGCAGTTCATCACCTCACTCTCGAGTCAGACCTTCTGACGCGCGTCGCTTCGGCCTCCGTGTCTGCGAGGGCTATTCGGAATGTGCGGAATGAGCGCACGGGAGCCGATTTCCGGCCTGCCGGGAATTGCGCTAACGTAGTGGGCGTCGCCGAGCGACAAACCCCGTTCCGGCGGGGGGCGGATGAAACCGACAAGGAATCGTCTGCTAAGCTGGAAAACGAAGGA